>JAPHTO010000118.1 GCA_026196955.1 Colwellia sp.
CGGTGAAGGTAAAGCTAAAAAAGGTAAATGTGGCGAAGGTAAATGCGGTGAAGGTAAAGCTAAAGATAAAAAATGTGGTGGTTAATTCACTAGCTTAAATTTTCAAATCAATAAAAAACGAGTTATCTAGCTCGTTTTTTTTATTGGTGAATTAATTTTTATAAATTTGAATGGCTAGGTTACTTAGGCTTACCTACATAATAATATACTGTCCATTTTTCACTAAACACACTGTCTAACGGGACAAAATGAGCTGATATACTTGCTTTACTTGTTGTGCTGTTAAAAGTGGTTTTTTTCCCTTTATCATGGCTTCTAGGCTCTTCTATAACTTGCCAATCGTTAGTTAAACATTTTTGTGTTGTATTAATCGCTGCTTGGTAATAGCCAATAGCCGTTTTCTCATCATTTGCTGAAATATTACAAGCATAAGTTGTATTTTCACCACCCCATGACCAAATATGGCAGTTCTCGCCAACTAGGTTATATTTTGCTTTCCACGTGTTACTTGTTTTGGCTTTAATTTTTGTCATTTTGACTTGTTCAAAGCCGGTATCGTAAGCTTTGAGCAAAGCAGATATTTTCTGACACGGGCTAGTTACAGGTGCTATTTTTTTTTGGGCAATGGTATTTTGGTTTACACAAGCACTAAGTGTCGTACTTGATAATATGATAAAAAGCTTTGTTATGTTATTCATGAAAATAGCTTCCTGCTATCACAATAAGTTAATGATGAGATGATACAAAATTATCGGTGATTTTAATAGTGATTAAAAACTGATAAAATTGTTATCTCTCTTTATTTTAGTAAACTTTCTCATTTAGGAATTCTTTTGAACAATAATGATGTCCTGCGCCGTTTGCGTTACACCTTTAATTTTAATGATAAGCAAATGATGGCGCTGTTTGCCTCTGCGAATATGGCGGTGAGTCGTGAGCAAATAAGCCAGTGGTTAAAAAAAGATAATGACATTGACTTTGTTGCTTGCTCTGATGTTGAACTTGCTAGCTTTCTTAATGGCTTTATCAATGAAAAGCGTGGTAAAAAAGAAGGGCCACAAGCCATCGCGGAAAAAAGGCTGACTAATAATATCATTTTAACTAAATTAAAAATCGCGCTAAATTTAAAAGCAGAAGAGCTAATCGCTTTACTCGATAGTGTCGATTTTAGGTTGAGTAAGCCAGAGTTAACGGCATTTGCTAGAAAGCCTGAACATAAAAATTATCGTATCTGTAAAGATCAGGTGTTACGGAATTTACTTCAAGCAATAGATAAGAAATATCATGTAGCGAGAACGGCAAAAATTATTAAAGATGACTCAAACAAAAAAGCATTTAGTCATAAGAACACGGTTAAAAAGAGTGTTAAAAGCAAGGATGAGCCTAGAATTGATGGTGCAAGACCTAATGCGAGTGCTATCTATGTTAATCCAAAAAGTGAAAAAGAAGCTAAAGATAACGCTAGACGCAAAACTTTAAAGCTTAGACCTGAAGATATTTATAAACAATCTGACAAATAACTAAGATTGAATTATTAAAAAGCCCAAACATGCATGTTTGGGCTTTTTATTTTAAGTAGAGCTGTAAAGGTTAACTGTTATGACCAATTAGCTCTTTTAGCAGCTTGTAACTTTTCATAGCCTTCAAGTAGCTTACCATGGGTTTTAAATCCTTCTAGGCCAAGCCCCGGGCAATGCAGACCATCAAAGATTATTTTTCCTTCAACTATCGCCAAACAGTTCTCGCTCATTTCTTTACCGTACATTAAAGCCAGTGAAGTCATATACGGTGCGTATTCTCTATCACCGCTCCACTTTATTTCTAATAGGGCTTGTAAGCAGCGGTATTTGCGGGTGTTTTCCTCACTATTTTGATCAAGGTGTAATGCCCAATTTACCCAATCTATAGCTTGTTCGTCTTGCGCGGCTAGGGCTAACATAGCTTTAATTTCACCAATGCGAAGATCAAACCAAGTGGTGCAAGGATCTGGGGCTAAGCCGATAAATTCTGCAGCAGCCATAGCATCGTTATAGCCACCTTGCTCAAGGCCTTCTAAGACATCTAGCCACTCATCAGCGCCTAAGTCTTTAAGTGTTAAAAATGCTTCTCTAAATAATGCGCCGTCATTATTATTATTCCAAACAATTTCATCTACTGGGTAGATATCAGACATACCAGGCACTAAGATTCTACAGGCATAGACATTTAAGTGTTTGTAGTCAGAGATATAAATATCAAAATCCATGTCATGAATGACTTTGACAAGGTTATCGTATTCGGTACCAGTATCGGCATCAAAATCCCAATCAACAAAACTATAATCAGGTGTATCTTTAAAAAAGTCGTAAGAAATAAAACCACTTGAGTCGATAAAGTGCAGCTCGATATTATGAGGCGAGGCAATTTCTTCTTCGTCAAAGCTTGGCGGCTGAAAAACATCAAGTTGCTCTAGGCTTCTACCTTGTAATAACTCAGTTACTGTACGCTCCAGTGCCACCTCAAAGCTTGGGTGAGCACCAAATGAAGCGAAAACACTACCGTCTTTTGGGTTGATTAAAGTAACACTCATGACTGGGTATAAACCGCCCAGTGAAGCATCACACACTCTCAAATGATAGCCATGGCTTTCTAGCTCACGAATATCAGCTAATATAGTTGGAAAACGCTCTAATACAGAGATAGGTACTTCCGGTAAACAAATACCTTCGGCAATGATTTTGTTTTTTACATAGCGTTCAAAGACTTCTGATAAACTTTGCACGCGGGCTTCATTTTGGGTGTTGCCTGCTGACATACCATTACTGACAAATACGTTAGCGATCACACTGACCGGAATGTAAATATCTTGCTGATCGCGCTCTCTCGTATAAGGCAACGCACAGATGCCACGTTCGCCCGCACCTGAGTTCATGTCATAAAGCTTATCTACGGTTATTTCATTATTAGGATCAAAATATTGCCATAAGCCATCATCCATAATGCCACTTGGTATAGAATCATCTTCGCTAAAAAACCATTTTTCGTTAGGGTAATGGACGAATTCATCATTACTGATCTTTTCGCCAAGATAAAAGTCAGCAAAAAAATAATTACAACTTAAGCGTTCAAAATACTCACCTAAAGCACTTGCTAAACATGACTTAGCCGTAGAGCCTTTACCATTGGTAAACATTAAGCCACAGCTTTTATCTTTTATATGTACTGAAAAACAGTTTTTTACCGGATTTAACCATGAGGCTTCTTCTATATCAAAGCCAAAAGAGATGAGTTTTTCTTGCATGCCGGCAATAGACGTTTCTAATGCACAGTCTTTGCCTTTGATAAATGTTTGTTCCATGGTTTTTCCGAATAAGTCACGTAAAGTTAGCCGATTATTATAGCTGAAATTATTACCTTGCTGAAAATTTAAATGACATAAAATCGTTGTATTTACTTCTTAATTGCAATCATTGCGAGATGACATGATAAAAAAGGCAAAAATTTAATAACCCACAAAGCAACATTTGATGCAGTTAAGATCACTATAAATAGCGAATAATATCAAGACTATGAAAAAATAGTGAATAAGCTGTTTCCTGTTATTGCTGCTAACTTTTATAAGAAAATAACGGTATTTCAATCGATTAAGATATTTGTGATGAACAAATTACTTCATTATTCTTTCTTGCCCATAAGTGATTTTTTGCCAGATAGCTAAACTTTGATATAAATCAAAGCGTCCTTGCTTTGTCTTGTTAGAATCAGAAAATGGCGATTTTATGTTGCTGTGATATTACTAATCAAGAGAGATGTATTCCTGTGTCAAATAACAAAAAGAACGAGCAAGCTAAAGAACAGAAACCAATCGTTTATTCGTGTTCGGGTTGTTCGAACCTTGCGCAAATGGCGCATAATATTTCGTTGAACCTAGATGGTGATGGCATTGCTGAAATGTCATGTGTGTCAGGTGTTGTCGGTAAAGTTGGCCCAATTATGGACTTAGCTAACTCTGGACGGCCTATCATTGCTATCGACGGCTGTGGCTTGTCTTGTACTAAATCTTGTCTTGAAGCAAGTGGCTTAAATGCAGACTATTATTATCAAATCAGTGATTTAGGTTTTGAGAAACGTAGTAAGTGGAATGATTCTCTTACTGAAAATACCATTGCGATGAAAAGCATCTACGATAAGTTGTTTGAAGAAGGTATTGGCTTTAAAACAAAGAAATAGCTTTTAAGAAGTTAAGTATCGAATTTTAACACTCGATACTTAACTTTTGATTTTGCCGACAACTTGCCATTTATATTCATATAACCTAATCAGTAAAATTTAGCCTAATAGTAAATTCACTGTTATGGATTAAGGCACTTTGGCTAGTATTCTACCCAATGGGCATAATGTTCATTCTTCCCTAGCTGAGCCTGACTACCTTTTAGAGAGAAATCATAACCGCATAAAGAGAACTTGCCACGAAAGGCGAGAGCTTGGATCAGTGCTTGGCTGTCCAGCGGTGAAAAACTGGCAAAATACTCAGTGTTGGCGCCGTTTTTACTTTCTATATCCACAGTTAATGTACGTATTGGTTTACCCTTATTAAAGCTGATTTGGTGACAACTTTCGTCACCTTGAGCGCTGATTTGTGACCAAAGTTGTGGTGTGTCTACTTCATCCGCTTGCCAGCCAATGATCACGCCTTGGTGCTGAGATAAATACAACGTAAAATTATCAGGCATCGCTAACGGATGTTCGCGCGCGATAGTTTCACTGATGCTCTTCTGGGGGGGCTCAGAGATGCTTTCAGTGTCATTAACGCTGCTGGCATTGATAAACGTAACAAGCCATGAGAACAATACAGAAGCTAAAACGATTACCACTAGTACTATTACCGCGATTTGAGCTTTCTTATTGCTTAATAGTTTCAAGCGAATAAGCTCGCCAAGATCTGCCTGTTGTGCGTTAAGTTGAGATGTTTGTTGGTGATCGCTTACATTGTAGCTTGTATTGGCTTGCTGAGCGCTTTGTTGCTCATCAAGACTCATGATGCTTTCACCTGCCAAGCTTGGTTCGATTCGAAACTTTGCCGATTTTCCTTGGTGAGTTGCTTGTTGATACTCAGACATATCGACTGGGCCAATATAGCCTAAGGTATAACTTTGTTTAGTTGCCTGTTGTTTGCTTGGATAGGTGAGTAACACCGCAGAGCTCAATGCAGGAATAAGTAATAAATAGTAGCTACTGTGTTGCTCAGAAAAAATGATAATGAGTGCAACTAGAGCGAAACTCACACTTGGAGCAAATAACCAGTTTTTATTCAGTTTGGCGTCATGTAAGCGGCGTAAGCTCGTTAAACCAAGCGCAGCACTAAACAGTAAACTGATCAGTAGCGAAATCACTAGCTTACCGGTAAAGGCAGAAGCGAGCATAATAAAGATAAGATATATGGCGCAGGCGATGGCAAAAAATCGAGTTCGATTATCAAAACCTTGTAAACAAAAAAGTGACCTTAATAATTGCACAATGTCTCCATGAGAAATTTAAAACTGAGAAAATAAAACTAGTGTACTCTGTACGGCGGTATTTCAATATTCTCTAATGCTAAGCCGTATAAGGTTAAGGTTGCGTTGTTGCTAGACTCACCATCACCACTAAATTCAATATCAAACAAGCTAAGCCAATTTAAGCCATGCCTTTTGGTAAAGGTTAAACGACTTGAGCGCCTAGCAATAGCAATAAATTGTAAACTGTTTTGATCACAATAATGTTTTGCGTGTTTGCGTGCGGCTTCGGCTATTTTTCTTAGATAAATAAAGTACCAACAAATTAGGCAAAAGAGTAATAAATAATAAATATTTTCCATAGCGTTTGATTTGCCTTAAGTTATTGTACCGTTATGCTTGATGAAACAAGTGCCCAATTGCCTTTGATAACGCTTCGCTACGCTCTGGCGCTCTCATACATTGAAAAACAACTGGTCGCAAAGCAGGGATCGCAACCAAGTCTTTAAATATACCATTAAAAAGCGATTGATCTTCACAAGCGACTAGGTGCTCAAAAAATGCCATTAAATTATCAATATTTGCCAGTGCTAACCAACAGCGTCCAGATAAAGTGATCAATAAGTCAGCGGCAAGAGATTGCTGTTGCAATAACTGATGGATTAATTGCTCGACATGTGGATGATGACAATTACTGGCTAAACTACGTAACAGGTGCTGCTGCCTTGGCAATGTTTGCTCATTGGCGGTTGCTTTTAAAGAATTTTTAAATGATTCAATGAGGCTATCGAGTAAAGTAAGTGGCAGTGCTTCATTTTCTAGGGCGCCGCATAAAGGGAATAACACCTCATTTGGCAAATACGGTAATGCTTTGCTAAGTAACTCGCTATGGTTATCTTTTATACTTTCTTTTTCATTTAAACGAGCGACAAAATCACTCATGCCTTGCACACCAATCCCTTGCCAATTTTGCCAAGTTGTTTTGTCGTTTAAATAGCTGATAAAGGGGGATAAGTGTTCACTAGCAGCTTGGTTTAATTCAAGTTTAATCTTGCTATTCAAAGACGCTAACTTGTACTGAGCAGGGGTGAACAAATAAGGATTTCCCTTCAATAATTCTTCTTGTTGTTGGTTAGCATCTTGGGTTAAATCCGAGCCAAGCGCTTCAACAATAATGGCGATAAAGTGATTTCTAGCCCCCTGATTTAATAACCCTCGCTCATCAAGAGGTAACTTCAGCAGCCATAAATAAGGTTGTGGAGATTGCTTTTGCCAAAACACTATGGCTATACATGCGTGCCCTTGGGATGGTGTTGGGTAAGGAATTTGATTTTGCTCAATTTTTTCAAATTGCTCTTTAGATAGTTTATCTATTTTACGGCCAACATCATAAAGACGATATTGTGAATTTGAGGATTGTAAAAGTTGTGAAATTGTATCAATAGTATCCATAACTGCCGTATTAATTAGTCGATAAAGTGCATTTGTCTTTAGCGGACATTATAAGGATAATAGCGCCATTAACCTAGTAAAAACTCCTTGGAAGTATCGCTTTATGCGCATTGAAGAGCCTTGTTTACCTGAAAAGCCTATACTCACCATTTTATATCAAGACGATTATTTAGTTGCCGTAGATAAGCCTGCGGGGTTATTTGTTCATCGTAGTTTCATGGATAAAGATGAAATATATTTTGCTCTGCAGCTAGTACGGGATCAAATTGGTCAATATGTTTACCCTGTGCATAGGTTGGATAGGCCAACATCAGGGGTATTATTATTTGCGTTAACCAAAGAGGTTGCGCAAAAACTGAATGAGGCCTTTGCAAAAAAGTCAGATAGCTTTGATGAGTTAGGTGAAAGTGAAGCGACTCAGTTAACGAAAACCTATTACGCTTTAGTGCGTGGGCATTTACCGATAACGGCTCAGCGTGAGCTGATAGATTATCCGCTCAAAGAAAAGCTAGATAAACTTGGTGACAAAAATGTTAGTCGAGATAAAGCGCCACAATCAGCCCAGACTTATTATCGCGTGATGAAACAGGCAAGTTTGCCGATTGCTGTTGGTAAATTTACTAGTGTTCGCTATTCTTTGGTTAAACTAAATCCTATTACTGGCCGACGTCATCAAATTCGTCGTCATTTGGCTCATCTCAGGCACCCTATAATCGGTGATATCAATTATGGGGATAACAAGCAAAACCCGTTTTTTGGTCAACACTTTGGCTTTAAACGGTTAATGCTCATTGCTCAGTCATTAAGTTTTATTCATCCGGTCACAGAGCAATTGATTACTGTCACTGCTGATTTTGATCAGCAGTGGCAGCAAGTCTTTAAAAGGCTAGGGTGGCAGGTAGAGGCTTAACTCCTTGTTAAACGTTTTGCAAAAACATTTGCATGGAAGAAACCTATGCTGGTATTTCTGGCCATTTTGGTGAAAATTAAATAACACCAAGGCACTAAAAATAAACTGGTGATGGTGGAAAAAGTTAAACCACCAATTATAGCTATGGCTAAAGGGGAGTATGATGGGCCATCACCACCTATTTGTGTGGATCCTAAAGCGAGTGGGATCATACCTAGCACAGTTGTAGCCACTGTCATTAATACCGGTCGTAAACGCGTAATGCAAATATCACAGATCACTTGCTCTAATTCGGTAATCTTGGGCGTCATTTGGTTTATTTGATCAATGAGCACTATGCCGTTATTCACCACAATGCCCATCAGTATCAAGATACCAATCATCCCCATCACTGACATGCTAGTGCCTGTGATAAAAAAGAACCAAAACACACCAACGATAGAATAGATAATAGAGCTGATGATCGCTGCTGGTAGTAATAAAGATTCAAATAAGGCAGCCATGACGATGTAAATCATGGCTAATGCCAAGATCATATTGGTGATCATAATTTGTTGATCAGCTTGTTGGCGGTTAAAACCTTGACCTAGTTTCCAGCTATAGCCTTGAGGTAGCTCAATAGCATTCATCGCTGTGGTGATGCGTTTTTCTGCTTGCTCCATCGTAATATCATCTAAGTTTGCGCCTATGGTCAGTGCTGTTTGGCGATCTTCACGATAAATTGCTGTTAACCTAGGTTGCACTTTAAAGTGCGCCACATTTTCTAAAGTGATGTTTTGCCCGTCTATCTGAGCGATAGGCAGTTTTTTCAATTGGCTTAATGAGTACTTAAGGCGTTGATCATAGAGTAAGCGTATTTTTACTTCGCCATTGGGATCATGCCTGAAACTTCTTAATTCTAAACCACGTAACGCTGTCCCGACTATTTGAGCAACTTCATTAGAGTTTAGCCCCAACTGGCTGGCCTTAATCCTATCAATTATCAATACCATTTCTTTTTGGTGTTGAGATACATCACTGCGCACATCTGCTAGGCCGTCAATATGATCAAGCATAGGAACTACTTGGTTGGCGAGTGTTATTAATAAGTCGGTTGAGGGGCCAACTAGACTCATACTAACACCACCGCTTTTAGCGCTTTGCCAGCCAAAGTCAGGCTTTGCCTCCGCAAAATTTGGCATGTCTTTTCTAATGCGCGCCTTGAGCTCTGTCATAGAAATATCGCGATCTTCTTTCAGTAATAAGGTTGAAGAGGCTCTTTCACCGCTGTAATAGCTGTAAACAGAGTCAATATAAAACTCTTCTTGGTGTTCATATAGGTACTCTTCAAAACGATCAACCATAGCTTCAACATGCTCAAGTGGAAATTGTCCTTCAACATGGTAGCGCATGTATAAACGAGTACCGTCTTGATTATCCATATTATCAGAGGTGATTGCGCCCATGGGAAGAGCGGTACTGACTAAAATAAGCAGGGCAATTAAAGCGGTAATTTTAGGGTGCGCTAACACCCAAGTTAAACTACTTTTATAGCGAGCTTGCAAGCGGCTTGGCTTATTCGCTACTGATCCAGCTTTTGTATTGTTGAGCTTATCAAGTGATATTTTGCTTAATAATAAAGGCAGTAAGGTTTTAGCGATTAATAATGAAGCCGCTAAGGATATACAGATTGCGATAGCAACATGCTCTAAAAACACCGTTAGTTGTACTTTTTCGCCAATAATATTAGGTAAAAATACAATCATGGTGGTTACTGTACCTGTCATCACTGCCAGAGAGACTTTATCAACACCTTGTAAAATATTACTGGTTTTATTGGCTTGTGGCTTTTTGCTGTGCTGTGCTGAAATAGACTCAGTGATCACTACTGAATTATCAACCAACATACCAACAGCAAGTAGTAAGCCCATCATAGATAATACATTAAGGGAATAACCAAGAAGATACATAATGGCTAACGTGATGCAAATTGAAAAAGGCACTGAAGCGACAACTAACAATGTTGCAGTGGTATTGCGCATAAATAAATACAGTACGGCAAAAGATAACAGCGCACCAATAGCGCCTGCTGTTAATAAGTCACCTAGTGAATCGGTAACCCCTTTGGCTTGGTCTTCCATCATGAAAATATTCACGCCATCAAACTGTCGACTACCACGAATACTTTCAACGGATTCAACAACACGCCCCGCCACTTCAACTAAATTAGCACTTGATTCTTTAAATACATTAACACCAATAGCATAGTTTCTATCTAGGTGGCGACCATCAACTTGCTCAGGTTTTTCAAATGCTATGCTGGCAATATCACCAAGATAAACATTATCGTTAACTTTTAATGCCCGTATATCACTTAACTTGGTAAACTCACCTTTGGGACTAATACGAATACTGGCTTGCTCAGATTTTAACGAGCCGGCATTAATGGTGAAGTTCTCTTTTTGTAGCATTAAGGTGAGTTGCCTGATGTCAACATTATGGCTGGCCATTCTGTCACTCAATAAGCGGATTGAAATCTGGCGAGGATCAACGCCATATAATTCAACCTTAGATACTCCAGCTAAGCGCTCAAGTGGTTTTTTAAGGTAATTATTTAATAACTGATAGCTATTTTTTAACTCTCGCTCGCTCGAAATACGTAGTGTTAAAATGGGCATATCCGCGGTGGAAAATTGATAAACAAATATTCGCTGCAAATCTTCCGGTAGCAGGTGTCGAATGGCATCAATTTTTTCTCTTGCTTCAATCGCTTTGCCCGTTAAGCTTCGCTCCCACTCCACTTCAATACCTATTTGCGCACCATGCTCTGTTGAGTTTGAATTAAGACGAATTATGCCTCCCATGGTGGACAACGCTTCTTCTAAGGGTTTAGTGACTAACCGCTCGACTTCTGCTGGTGTTGAGGCTTGATAAGGCGCATTTATCATCATTTCAGGAATATCAATTCCAGGCCACTTCTCTAAAGGCAATAACTGTGTCGCCGCAAACCCCATTAACAACATGGTTAAACACAGCATAAAAGTGGTAACTGGTTTCTTTAATGCTAACGACGTTAAATTGATGGTGGATGATTTCTCACTGGCTTGCTTAGACATTAGTTACTCCCGCAAACTTTTTATTTTCATCAATTGCTATTTCATCAGCCTTTTGGACAAACTTTTTATGATCAAATAAGTGATATAAAACGGGGAGCACTACTAAGGTTAATAGGGTGGATGATAATAAGCCGCTGATAACGGTAATGGCCATCGGCGCTCTTAATTCAGCACCTTCACCTAAGCCTATTGCCATTGGTACTAAACCTAAAGTGGTTGTTAACGTTGTCATGATTATTGGGCGGAGTCGAGAGGTTGCTGCTGTTTTAATTGCCTCAACTTTATCGCTACCTTGAGCGCGTAATTGATTGATTCTATCAACGAGTACAATGGCATTATTAACGACAATGCCTGCAAGCATAATCAAACCGATAAAGACGATGACACTGATATTAGTGCCAGTGAGAAATAAACCATAAATAGAGCCAACCCCAGCAAGTGGCACGCTAAAGAGTATTAATAGTGGGTGTAATAATGACTCAAATTGCGAGGCCATCACTAAATAAACAAGAAATACCGCTAGGGTAAGTGCCATTAACATTGAGTTGAATGAATTCTGCATTTCTTCACTTTGACCACCAAATGTTGCAACCACTGAAAAAGGTAAATCAAGTGCTTCGATGTGCTGGCTTGCACTGGCAAGCGCTGAGTTTTGATCGCCCATAGCAATGTTAGCACTGATCACCGCTACGCGTTGTTGGTTAATACGGTTGATTTGTGCAGGGCCTACTGTTTCAACAATATCGCTAATACTCGCGAGGGTAATAGGGAAGTCACTGCTAGGATTTATGACTAACTCTTGTAAGTCATTAATTGAATCTCGCTCGGCAAGATTACTGCGCACTAAAATATCAATTTTTCTATCTAGTAAAGTGTATTTACTCGCTACATTCCCACCAATTTTAACAGCCAGTAAGCGCGCAATATCGGGTGTGTTTAAGCCAAGTTGTGCTATTTTTTGTTGGTTAAAGTGAATTGCTAACTCAGGTTGCCCTTTGCGTTGGCTATTGGCAACATCGACAAATTGTTCATCTTGATCCATAGCTTTAGTGAGTTGCTTTGAATATTTTTTCAATTCATCTAAATCATAACCGGCTAGTTCAATACTCATAGGCTTGCTAAAGGTAAATAGCTCAGGGCGATTTAGCGAGGTAGTGGCGCCAACAATACTGCGAGCATATTGCCTAATTTTCGCCATAACGGCTTGTTCATCTGCGCTGTCGTGAAGGATCACTTGTAAGCGTGCTTGATGCTCACCACCTTTATCTGCGCTACTGGTCATTAAACTACCACGACCTGTTAATGAATAAGTGCTTTTAACTCTGTCATCATTTTGTAGCTGTTTTGCGACTAAGTTGATGGCTTGATCTGTTTTGGCTAAAGGAGTGCCTGGCGCTAATTCTATATCAAAATAAAATTCACCTTGTGAAAGAGGCGGCAGTAACTCGACACCAATTTTAGGCAATATTAGGCTTGCTGAGCCTGCGAATAATAAGCTTACAAACAAGGTTTTAATGCTGTGGTTTAAGGCAATATTTAACAGTTTTTGATAAACGGCCGCAAGTAAGTCAAAAACCTTATTAAAGCCTTTACTTATAGGCTGCATGATAAATGACAAGCCTTTTCTCATACCGTAAAAGCCGATTAAAATTACACGCATTGCTAACATAGGTATATAAACAAATAATACTTTAAATGGCAGCGTTATTAGCCAAGTGATTTTTTGCATTACAAGCATTTGCTTAAAAGCAATTTTTTCTATCTTTTTTGCATTATCCTCTTGTGCCGGAGGAGAGACTTGTCGAGACGCGAGCATGGGAATAAGGGTTAGTGCTACCGCTAAAGAGGCGATTAACGCGAAAGCAACGGTCATGGCTTGATCTGCAAATAACTGTCCAGCAACGCCTTCAATAAAAATAAGTGGTACGAACACAGCTAGCGTGGTTAGTGTTGAAGCAACAATGGCGCCGCTTACTTCTTTAGTGCCTTTTCTCGCCGCTTCGACAACATTCAAGCCTTGCTCTTTATAACGAGAAATATTTTCAAGTACGACAATAGCGTTATCAACTAACAAACCTGTGGCTAAAGCGATACCGCCTAAAGACATAATGTTGAGGCTGATATCATTGCCATACATCATGTTAAAGGTGGCAATTACTGATACTGGGATAGATAAGGAAATAATCAGGGTGGGCACTATGGCGCGTAGAAATAAATACAACACCAGCATAGCAAGTAAACCACCAATAATAGCGGCGGATTTCACTTCACTGATGGCATTACTAATGAAAGTAGATTGATCATACACCACGGTTAGTTGGTATTGATCGCCTGATTTTTTGCGGATACTGTCCAGTTTATCGTTGATAAGTTTTGCCACTTGTACTGTATTTGCATCACCTTCTTTATAAATGGCTAATTCAACCGCTTCCCCTGCGTTAATACGAGTAACATCAGTTCGCTCTTTATAGCCATCAACGATACGAGCGATGTCATTTAAGTAGATGATTTTATCATTTTCACGGTAAACGACTAACTGGCCTATTTGCTTAATATCGGTAAATTGATTAAGTGTGCGTACTAGGTATTGGGTATTACCATCAATGAGTTTTCCTGCCGAAATATTGATGTTTTCAGCGTTAATACGATTAATAATTTGCTGGCTGGTCAGGTTTAATTGCGCCAATTTATGTTGATCAATTATGACTTGATATTCTTGCTCAAGGCCTCCGCCTAACTTAACTGATGCGACACCTAGTAATGATTCAAGCTGGCGTTTAATGTCATATTCACCGTAAGTTCTTAACTTGGTTAAGCCGGCGACTGAAGTGTCTTTACTTTGTAAACCTAGTCGAATAATAGGATCTAGTGATGGGTTAAATTTTAGAATAAGTGGCTTTTCAACATCTAAGGGCAGGGTGATCAAGTCAAGCTTCTCACGCACTTCTAAACTGGTAATATCCATTGCGGTTTGCCACTCAAACTCTAATAGCACATCTGACTGGCCTGCTTTGGAAATGGAACTGATTTTTCTAAGACCTTTAACCACACCAACAGCTTCTTCTATCGGTTTGGTGATCAGCTGCTCAATTTCACCTGGCGCAGCACCAGTATAATTGGTGCGCACTGTCAGGGTTGGATAAGTTAATTCAGGCAGTAAATTTACCGCCAAACGTGAAAGGCCAACCAAGCCAAATAAAATGACGGCAAAAGTAAACATCCAAACCGTTACGGGGCGTTTTATTGCAGTATCGACTAAACTCATGAGAATTCCTTTAGCTACTTATAGGTAATTATTATTAGAGGCTGTTGAACTTTGCTGATTATTTTTGCAGCAGTTTATTAGCCTTTTATACAAGGCAGAGCTTATGTTTCGTAGTCACTCTACGCTAATAAGTGATAACGCAGTAGAAATGGCTAATAAACGCTGTCCTTCGGATCCGTTTAAATGCTTCTTGCTCTTTGTTACTAGGAACTTACATAGAACGACTATGTTACATTCCTAGCGCCGCGATCAAAAAGCATTTAATTCGAACAAAATTTAAACATGAAAGTTCAGCAGTCCCTAGTGCGCTTTGACAATGGCTGTTTCATTATCTGATGCATCGTTATTTTCAATAGCATCTGAGTTGTTGAGGACTTCTACTAAGGCATCGGCTTTAAGGTTATGCTGGCCATTAACAACCACGAGATCTCCTTCAGCAATGTCACCAGAAATCTCAGTAATTTGCTCTTCAACAAAACCTTTAGTTACGGTAATTTCTACCGCTTTATTATCTCTTACTAAGTAGATTTTACTGGTGTTGTCTAAAGTAATAATAGCGTCACTTGCAATGGTAAAGGCATCATCATGGGTAGCAAAAGTTAGCGCTATTTGCGCAAACATACCCGGTTTTAATTGCTGATTTGAGTTATCTATAGACAGGATCACTTTAAAAGTACCACTTCGTTGATCAATGACAGGTGAAATTGAACGAATATTGGCCTGAAAGACTTTATTTTGGCGCGCACTAAAGCTCAGCAATGCTTGTTGATTTAATTCAACATTACTTAATTGGTGCTCTGGTAAATAAACCACGGCTTGCAAGCTTGATGGATCTACGATGTGAAATAATTTTTGATAACCTTGGGTGAAATGACCTGGCTTAACATAGCGATGAGAAATATAACCTGAAATAGGGGCTATAATTTGGCTATCTTGCAAATCAAGCTCTGCTAACTTTCTCGCGGCAACGGCAGCTTGATGTTGATATTTGAGCTTGTCAGATGCTTGTGCACTCACGAGCTTTTTCTTAGCCATTAATGATAAACGTTGCAACTCTTGATTAATGCCTTCTAATTCAGCGTCAGCTTTATCAAGCGCGAGTTGGTAACGGCGAGGGTCAATTTTTGCTAATACTTGTCCTTTTTCGACATAGTCACCTTCTTCAATATCAAGTTGTTCAATAATGCCTGTTACTCGGGTGATAATGTCTGCTTCAGTGCGAGATTCAAGTGTTGCGGTAGTGTGAAAGTTGGCAGAAATGCTCCCGCGCTCAATACTGGCAACCGTAACTGGAATGGCAAATTCTTTTTCTTCTTCTTTTTCTACCTTGGCGGTTGTTTCGCTACAGCCACTTAGTAATAGAGTGTTTATTGCTAGCGCTGCGATAATAAGTGCTTTTTGAGGATTAATAGTTAGCATTTTCTTGTCCGTAGGTTAAAGCTATTTTAGTTGTCTTTAAAAATAGCACACGCTATGCCAACAAGTGATAACACTTATGTAACAAGGAGTTACAAGTTTTTAGTCGGTTTGTTACAACCTTAAGTTAGTGAAATAGCTAACTATTTGGTGAAAATGCTCAGTATTTAGTAAGGGGATTTTATCTTTTATAGTAAATATTGTTAACTATTGTGGCGGAGCGGTAATGGTGACTGCGTTAATGTCTTGCTCAATTAAATGTGCATAGAGGTGAATAGTGCGAGCGGTATTATTATCATTTTCTTTTTTGCCTTTGATGGCCACGCCTGTGGTGACAAAGGGAGTGGCGTAACTCGCTCTTTGCTGAGCGAATGCTAGCATCATGCTTTGATCGGCTGTCATAGGTCTGTTCAATAATGACATCATTAGTTGATGATCAGAGCTTAACGGTTTTTTGATGCTGTTTTTATTTATGGGTGAAAACTTTGTCTGTGTGAAATTGTTATTGATAAAACCTTGCGCATAGCCATTGTCTGAAAAATATTGGTTGCCCACTTGCTCGGTTGAACTACAAGCAAAAAGTGACAAACAACACAGTAAGCAAATAATGGTTTTAGTCGGGTACATAACAGGCCTTCAATAGATAATAACTTTCTCTATCTAGGTAAGGGCAAGTGTTATGCCAGTTGAACTTTTGACACTCAATATAGTTATTTTTATTCAGCTAGGTTTTTGAAAATTAATAACAAATAAACTTATTGAATTTTCTATCATTGACCATTGTTGTGAAATAAAAGTGATTTACGACCTTCATTAAGTGATTAAATAATAACCGTCAAATTTTTGCCTCTTTAGCTATTAATCCCATTATTTACCCTTTTCATTAGCAAGGGTAGCTTCTAGCCATTCTTTAAAGGCGGTAACGGGGGCATAATCTTGTTTATCATTTGGCGTGACTAAGTAGTAGCCCTTTTGTGAACTTAACGGTTGCTTGCAAATGATCATAAGCTCATTGCGTACTAGCTCATTTTCAATTAAGAATTTGGGCAATAACGCGACACCAAGCCCTGCAATAGCGGCATTAGTAGCAATGGAGAACTGCTCAAAATGCATACCTTGTTTAGCCTTGCTTTGTGCGTCAAGATTGTGTGCTTCAATTAAGTGCTCTTCAAACCATTGCTGCCAATCATCAGGCCTGGTAGATATATGCAAAAGCGGTTGGTCAATTAAACTTGCGCATATATTGGTCGCTTTTGCTAAACCTGTTTCGTTAAAAAATTTTGGCGAACAAACAGGAATTGTTTCTTCACTCATTAAGAATGAGCAGTGAGCATGAGCCCAGTTTTCTTGACCAAAATGTATCGCACAATGAATATCTTCAAAACTGAAATCAAAGGGGGATAGCTTACTGATGGTATTTATGGTGATTTTCGGATTTTTGGCTAAAAAATCGGGCAGCCTTGGCATTAGCCAGCGAGAGCCAAACATAGGCAAAATGGCTAAATTAAGCACGCCACCTGTTGGATTCGTCATCACATTCAAAGTCGCAGAGCGAATGTGGCTTAATGCCCCATGAATTTCTTTCGCATATAACTTTCCAACTTCTGTTAAGGCGATTGTTTGCTTATGCCGTTGAAATAGAGTTATTGATAATTGCTGCTCTAGCGCCGTTATTTGTCTACTGATGGCACCTTGTGTGAGTGATAACTCTTTAGCGGCAGCTGTAAAGCTACCTGTTCGTGCCGCAGCATCAAAGGCAGCCAGCATACTGGTGCTAGGGAGTAAACGTTTAGAATTTTTAGCAGTCATATTGTAAAAACTTCATAAGTGTAGATAGCTAAGTTAAGTATACCTGTCTGACTCTTTCAATGTCATTACAAAAAGTAATGAGTTAATGAAATAAAGTCGTTTGAAAATAAGCTACCTTTGTCTGATTATAGCAGCACGTTTTTTACACTGTAATCAACATAGTGTTAGTAAAAACATAAGCTAATGAGACTTGTTATCATTTGTTTGTGTTTTTATGCGTTGATTGTGAATATTTTATCAGCGTTCAATATATATTCATTGTGGTGAGTACAGGTAATACCATACAAAAACAGTGGTTATGTCAATACATGACTATATTTTCAAACGGAGAGTAAACTATGTCAGATTCTAGTGCGCAGCAACAAATAGACGTTGCTGTTGTTGATCCTAAAGTGCTTGAAAAAGAAGCTTGTCAACCCAGTGGTGCAGTACATGTGCGCCAACGTGGTATTAATGATATTACGGCGTTAGATGTGGAGCAAATGCAAGATATCTATGGTTATAGTGATGAAGTACGTAAAATCATAAAAGATGAAAACTTGTTGCCAACAGGTTTATTAAGTCGCTTACATGCTTCTTACCCTCAGCATTCGGGCTTGATGGATAAAGAAGCTCATATGTTTGATGAGAAAGATCAATACACAGGCCTTTCTGGTTTTCGTCGTGTGGTAGAAATTTTAACGGCGAATAATATTGATATTGGTGATATTGAAGAGCGTGAACTCTTTGTTGAAGTTTATCGTTTCTTGGCAACCAAACACAGTTTAAACAGTATTGACTGGACTAACTTTTATGAAGATTCAGTGTTTCAACTGGTAATGCCACAACCCAATATGATCAACAAAAAAACGGTTGCTGATTATATGGGAGCGAGCATAGAAGAGAAGAAAAAAATTGTCAGTGACTATCAAGAAAAAACCAGTCCTCATGATGGTAATCAACAGCTGAACAAGCCTTGGTTTGAAAATGAAGAAGGTGAAATTGAGTTCCTAGACGGCTCTCAGCATAAATATCCACAATGTCAGTTAATTTTTGATAAAACTACACAAAATTGTTTCTCTTTTTGTACTTATTGTTTCCGTCATGCACAAGTGCGTGGTGATGAAGATATGTTTATTCAAAAAGAAATAGATCAAATTCATCGTTACTTGAAAGTGCACACTGAAGTGACTGATATGTTGATTACGGGTGGTGACGGTGGCTATATGCCAGCCTCTAGATTAGAGCAATATGTAACACCATTAATGGAAGATAGAGACTTGTTGCACATAAAAACCGTGCGTTTAGCAACGCGTTCACTAACTTTCCAACCGGAAATGATCTTAAGTCCTAAGTACGACAAGATGCTTGCGGTATTCGATAAGCTGCATGAAAATGGTATTCAATTGGCATGGATGGCACATTTTTCAACGCCACGTGAGTTATTAAACCCAACGACAATTGCTGCTATTCGTCGTTTACAACGACATGGCGTTGTTATTCGTAGCCAAAGCCCTATGATGAACCATATCAGCTTATTTGAAGACAAAGACGGCAATATTGACATTGATCGCAGTGCACAAAACTGGATTGATTTGGCGAATATTATTGGCACTATGTTGATTGGCTTTCACTCGATGTACTGTGCGCGTCCAACGGGCGAACATCATTACTTTACTGCGCCATTAAGTGCGGTTAGTAAAATATTTGATAAAATTTATCGTGAACTTCCGTCAATTAATCGTCCAACGCGACATATATCTATGACGACTTCAGCCGGTAAAATTTCAATTATGGGTGAGTGTGAAGTAAGAGGTGAGCGTGCGTTTGCGTTAATGTTTACTGAAGGGCGTAATATGCAGTGGTTAGACAAGGTATTTTTAGCTAAATATGATGAAACGACTAACGATGTGAAATTACTCAAGCCACTTGAAGGTGACAGCTTTTTCTTCGAAGAAGAGCTAGCACAAATTGAGCATGATCTTGCTGAGGCTTTAAATAATAGACTTTAATACTCTTGGTATCAGCTAATGCTTATCTGAAAGTTATTATTTAAAATTTATTATTCAAAAATAAAAAACCAGTCAAATGACTGGTTTTTTTTGTGATGAAAAATGGCTTATTTTACCCAAACCATTGCGCAAATAATTGCTTGATGTAGTCCATCAATTTAGAAAAGAAGCTACCTTCATTAATTTCTTCTAAGGCAACTAATGGATATTCTGCAATATCTTCACCATCAAGTTGTAAGAAGAGTTTACCAACAACAGTACCTTTGGCTAATGGAGCTTCAAGCTCTTGGTTTAACTCAAAGTTAGCTTTTAAATTTTTACGCTGACCACGAGGAATAGTGATAGTAGTATCCATTAAAATACCGAGATCTACTTGTTGCTTGTCGCCAAACCAGATGCGATTGCTGGCAAACTTTTCACCGGCTTTGTAAGGGCTAATGGTTTCAAAAAAGCGGAAGCCGTAATTTAATAATTTCTTACTTTCTACCTTACGCGCACGCTCACTTTCAGTGCCCATCACTACGGTCACTAAACGCATATCGCCTTTCGTTGCTGAGGTAACTAAGCTGTATCCTGCATTAGATGTGTGACCCGTTTTCATGCCATCAACATTTAAGCTTTTATCCCATAATAAGGAGTTACGGTTATATTGCTTAATATTGTTGTAGGTAAACGATTTTTGCTTATAAATAGCGTATTCATTTGGTACTTCGCGAATAATGGCTGAAGCTAAGGTTGCCATATCTCTTGGTGTTGTCATATGAGATGAGCTATCGAGGCCGTGGCTGTTTTCAAAAAACGAGCTCGACATGCCTAACTGCTCAGCATGTGCGTTCATTAAGTCGGCAAAGGCGCTTTCGCTACCCGCAATATGCTCAGCCATTGCGACACAGGCATCATTTCCAGAGGCAACTATTATTCCTTGGTTTAATAAGTTAACAGGAACTTCAGTGCCCACTTCAATAAACATTTTCGATGAATCAGGGAAGTTCTTTGCCCAAGCATTTTCACTGATCATCACTTTATCATTGTTAGAAATATTACCATTCTCTAACTCTTTACCTATGATGTAGCTCGTCATCATTTTGGTTAAACTCGCCGGAGCTAACTGCATATCAGCATTGCTTTCAGCGATAACTTTACCCGTACTGTAATCGATTAAAATAAAGCCTTTGGCGTTGATTTGTGGTGCGTCGGGAATAATAGTAACGGCATTGGTTAATGGCGATACTAATAAGGTTGCGCTCAGCACAACACCACTGAAAAAATTGAGTATTTTATTTATGGGCTTGTTTAGGTGTTTAGGCATTTTATTTGGCATATGTGAATAATAATTTAGTGGTAACAGTTTAACGAAGACAATATTTTAGGAAGTATATCATCTCAAATAGGCTTGGCTATGGTAGAAGTAAGCTAAATTGTATTTTAATTGTTAGAAAATCTACAAACCCTTCAAATAAGCATTGGGATAGCCATTTTCTTGCAACTGTTTTAACAGGGTATTTTGTTGTTTTTCATCAGCAATTGGGCCAAGCTGTATACGGTAAATGCCTCCTTGCTCAGGAAAGTTCACCGTTTGAGAGTATTTTTTAGCTAATGTGCTAGCCGTATTTTTTGCTAGCTCAAGCTTGCTGGTGGCAAAAACTTGAATCACTTGCTTTTGGCTTACTGTTGAAATTGCGCTTGATTGAGCGCTTTGCTCTTTTTCAACTTTTGTCTTACTTACTGTCTGTGCTTTTTTACTCTTGTTACTAAACTCGGTAATTGCGGTTACTTTTACCTTGGCCGTCCCTGTTTTTAGCATATCAAGCTTATAAGCGGCGCTATAAGATAAATCTATAATACGACTTTGATGGAAAGGGCCGCGATCATTAACGCGAACGATGACAGACTTATTATTGGCTAAATTGGTGACTTTTACATAGGTGGGTAGTGGCAAATTTTTGTGGGCGGCACTCATGCTGTACATATCATAAATTTCACCATTTGAAGTAAGGTGACCATGAAACTTTTTACCGTACCAAGAAGCGATGCCTACTTGCTCAAAATCTTTTGCGCTGCCTAGTACTTTATAGTCAATACCACGCACACGATAATCTTTGTTACCACCGCGACTGTGTGGCTCTGCGCGCGCGATAGCATCGGTTAATTCAGCTTGATTTGGGGCTCTTGAAGGCGTGCTGTCATTAGCATCTTTATAGCGCCCTGTGCTGCATGCCGATAACGCAAAACAAACTACGAATAAGGTAATGACTTTTTTCATTTAGGTATGAAATCTACGATGAGTGCTGATAGCCATTAGCATGCCAAATCCTGCTAATAATGTCACCATCGATGTGCCACCATAGCTAACTAAAGGCAGCGGCACCCCAACAACGGGTAGCAAACCTGACACCATGCCAATATTAACGAATACATAAACAAAGAAAGTTAAGGTTAAACTGCCCGCCAATAGTTTAGTGAAGGCATGCTGAGCATTAACTGCAATCCACAAACCTCGCATAACGATAAATAAATAAACAGACAATAAAACCCCAACACCAATTAAGCCAAACTCTTCACTAAACACAGAAAAAATAAAATCAGTGTGACGTTCAGGTAAGAACTCTAATTGTGACTGTGTTCCTTGTAAGTAACCTTTGCCTTCAAGACCACCCGAGCCAATAGCAATTTTAGACTGAATGATATGATAGCCTGAGCCAAGTGGATCTTGCTCGGGATTGAGAAAAGTCATAACCCGTTGCTTTTGGTAATCCTTCATAAGGAATATCCACAAAATTGGCGCAAAGGCTGAAGCAAGCCCTGCACAAATACTGATCAGTTTCCAACTAGCACCCGCAAGAAAAATAACAAAAATACCTGAGCTGGCTATCAGCAGTGACGTGCCTAAATCAGGCTGTTTAGCAATAAGGAGTGTCGGTAGTAACACTAATATAAAAGCAATCACTATTGTTGATAGTTTTACGGGTAAGTTCTCTTGACTAATAAACCATGCAACCATGATAGGCACGATTAATTTCATGATTTCTGACGGCTGAAATTTCATAAAGCCCAAATCTAACCAACGTTGTGCCCCTTTGCCTACATGGCCAAAAAGCAGCACAGAAACTAACATCAGAATACCTAATACGAAGACAGGTACGGCCCATTTTCGATAGGAAAGTGGCGGAATTTGCGCAATGACTAACATAATAAACAAGGCCACCCCTAAACGTATGGCTTGTCGATAAACAATATCAATACTTTGACCACCAGCGCTATAGACAATAAAGAGCCCCAGCGCCATTAATGACAATATACCCAGCAATAAGGGGAAGTCTATATGGAGCTTTTGCCACAGGCTGCGTACTTGTTGTTGATCTTGGCCGCTGCTACGCATTAATCTGCCTCGTTATTGTAAATAAGATTATTTGCGTGATCATGTCCGTGTTGATTGGCTGTCATAATCTCAGTATTTGTGGTGGGGGTATCAAGGCTAGAGGTGATCACTCTTGAGCCAAAATATTGATCCATAATTTGTCTAGCAACAGGTCCAGCATTAGTACCGCCACCACCTTTGGCCACATTTTCAATGGCGACAGCCACCACTATTTCTGGCTTTTTATAAGGCGCAAAGGCAATAAACATGGCATTATCGCGCTTACTTTCTTGAGTTGTTTCCGCATCGTATTTTTCATCTTGTTTAATACGAGCAACCTGCGCTGAGCCGGTTTTCCCCGCCGCATCGTATTGGGTACCTTTAAAAGCGGAATGTCCTGTTGCGTCAACTCTTTGCACGGTTCTGTGCATGGCGTTTAGCACCACATCCCAGTTTTTATGCTGTTTTAACACTAACGGCGCTTGCTCTTCATAGTTAACGGCAACAAAGGCATTATTCTTTTCGCTGATTTCTTCATTGGGATTTATATCAGTGATTGTCTCGCTGGTCGCGTGAAGAAAGTGAGGCACTTTTCTATGCCCACGATTAACTAAGGTTGTTACGGCTTGAGTTAGCTGCAAAGGGGTCACTGTCCAATAACTTTGTCCTATACCAACCGATAATGTTTCACCTGTGTACCAAGGTTTATTGTAGCGTGCTCGCTTCCAGCCAACACTTGGCATAATGGCTTTACTTTCTTCATGAATATCAATACCGGTATAATCGCCAAAACCAAAACGCTCCATCATGGCGCTGATCTTGGTGATCCCCAGCTTAAAGGCTAAGTCGAAGAAATATATATTGCAGGACTGTTCAATGGCTTTGTTTAAATCAACCCAGCCATGACCCCATTTTTTCCAGTCACGATATTTATTGGGTAAGCCCTCTAACTGGTACCAACCGGGATCCCAAACTTTGCTGCTTGGGGTGATCATTTTTTCTTCTAACCCTGTTAAAGCAAGAAAAGGTTTTACTGTTGAGGCGGGTGGGTAGCCTTGAACACTGCGATTAATCAGCGGAAGGTTTTTTGAGTTGAGTAATTTTTTATAGTTTTTAGAGCTAATACCATGCACAAATAAGTTGCCATCATAACTTGGGTTTGAGTACATGGCTAAGATGCCACCCGTGCGAGGATCCATAGCAACGACGGCGCCACGTTTGCCTGAAAGCGCACGTTTAGCAATCATCTGTAATTCAATATCTAGAGTTAAGGTTAAATCTTTCCCTGGCGTTGGCGGCGTGAAGTCTAAAGTGCGAATAACACGACCTTGGTTATTTATCTCAACCTCTTGATGACCAATTTTGCCATGCAAGATGTCTTCATAGTATTTTTCTATACCTAATTTGCCGATACCGTGTGTTGCTGCATAGTTTTCTGATTTTCCGGCCAATTCTAGTTTATTCGCATCTTTGCGATTAATACGGGCAACATAACCCAAGCTATGCGTGGTTAGATCGCTAAAAGGGTAATATCGCTTTAAGCGGGCATCCACAAAAACACCTGGAAATTTATGCTGATTTACCGAAAAAAGTGCTACTTGCTGTTCACTTAATCTAGGATGTAAATCCACTTGCTTAAAGCGTCGCTTTCGTTTTACGGCGTTAAAAAACTTAGCTTGCCTGTCTTCGCTTATTGATAACAGCTGACTCACTTGCGTGATGCTAGCTTTCAGATCATCTACATCTTCGGGGATAACCGCTAAGCTATAGACAGGTTTATTGTCTGCTAGAATTACCCCGTTTCTGTCATAAATTAGTCCACGATTTGGCGCGACAGGTAAGAGCTTTATTCGATTAGAGTTGGAGCGAGTTTGATATTTTTCAAAAGAGTTTACTTGTAGTGTATAAACGTTACTAAATAGCACCAATAGCAGTACTAGAACACCAGCAAAAGCAATAAAAGTTCGACGAGCAAAAAGGTTTGCTTCAGCGCTGTGATTACGAATAATAACGCGACGAGGAGCCATTAACAGCAAGCCCTAGACGGCAAAAGCTTAGGATTTTTGCCACGGTTAATATTTCGTTTGTTCACATCACCAAGCGCCATTTGTTATTCTCTGTGGTATGGGTGGTTGTTGTTGATACTCCATGCACGGTATAAGCTTTCAGCAATAAGAATTCTAACCATAGGATGTGGTAAAGTCAGTGGAGATAATGACCATTTTTGTTCGCTGGATTTAATGCAGGCTGGCGCTAAACCTTCAGGCCCACCCACAAGTAAAGCAACATCTCTGCCATCAAATTGCCAACGTTCAAGCTGTTTAGCAAGTTGTGGTGTATCCCAAGGTTTGCCCTCTACTTCTAAGGTGACAATGCGGCTACCTTTGGGAATGGCAGCAAGTAACTGCTCACCTTCTTTTTCTAAAATGCGGGCTATATCAGCATTTTTTCCACGTTTTCCGGCCGATATTTCAACCAAGTCAAAGGTTAAATCACGAGGAAATCGTCTAGTATATTCACTAAAGCCTTGGATGACCCAAGCGGGCATTTTAGTGCCAACTGCGTATAAGGTTAGTTTCATAAATAAATTTATTATGCCTTTAGTCTTCAGCCCACAGTTGTTCTAAGTTGTATTTGTCTCTTTGTTCATCTGTCATCACATGAACGATAATATCGCCTAAATCAACTAATGCCCATTCGCCAACATCATTGCCTTCAATGCCTTTTGGCTCAGCGCCTTGTGCACGGCATTCAGTCGCAACTGATTGGGCTATTGATTTTACATGGCGGTTTGAATTGCCTGAGCAAATAACCATGTAGTCAGCAAAGCTGGCTTTGTCGGTGATGTTGAGGGAGATAATATCTCGACCTTTCATGTCTTCAAGTTTTTCGATTACAAATGCGTTAAGTGCTTCGGTTTGCAAGGTATTTTCCTAATCTATGGTTTATTGTTTCATGCTGAGTTAAATCACCGATATTTACCGTACTTAAGTACAGCGGGCAATCAACTAACAAATAATTATACGAATAATAACATTTTTATCTGTCAGGGTTAACGGTAAAGCTGATTTTTGTTGATAAAAGCTAAAACCTTGTCGGCAAGTAAATGTTTGCAGCTTTGATTATTTGCGAGACGCGCTCGAATGTCAGTGGAGGAGATATCAAGGTTTATCTTTTGTTTTATGCAGGAAAGCGGCTTGCTGCCTTTGTTAAGGTTAAAATCTTCTACCGTGCTAGGCACAAAAATAATACCGCCACTGTCTTTTTCGTTAAGTGCCGCCAGTGTGTTTGCTTGGTGGTTAGCCAGTAATAATTCAGTGTCTTGATTGAAGCAAGCTAGTTGATAATTAGGTCTGCTGTTCACAACGAGATGACATAAGGACAATATTTCTTGGTATTTATGCCAGCGAGTAAAAGTGAGTAAGGAATCTAAACCAATAATAAAAAATAAGCGTTGTTTAGGGTAACTTTGCTTTAACGTTTTTAGCGTATCAACTGTGTATGAGTTGCCCGTTCGGTTTAGCTCTCGTTGATCACAGTAAAACCTTTTTTCATCGGCACAGGCTAACGTCACCATTTCAGCGCGCTGCTTGGCACTGACGTTAGGCGTTGCTTTGTGTGGTGGAATATTTGCAGGAATTAATAAGACTTTATCAAGTGATAAATAGTCAGCGACCACTTTGGCTGGCTCAGTATGCCCTAAATGAATAGGATCAAAAGTCCCCCCTAATATGCCAATATCAGCCATGATTAACTGTATTCATAATTTAGCGAAAAGTGCTCTGTAGTCTCACCTTGATACAGGGTTATACAAAGATCTGCTAATAAGATAAAGCTATTAAATTCGCTGCTGGTTTTTGTCAGTAAGTCAATATCAGCTAAGCGTGATAAAGCGCGTTTGACATTGGCAAGACTGATATGAGTCAGCGCGTGTTGATATAAAGGCTTGCGCTTGTCCCAAATACGATATTCCTTATAGATATCGTTTAGCGGGCAGTCATCATTCAATTTAGTTAACATAGCATAAAGCTGGTTGATTTCTTTATGAAACACCCAAATTAGTTGCCCAGCCGCAGCACCTTCTTGCTGCATTTGATCTAACATTGCGATGCACTTTTTACAGTTTCCTTGTAATAAGGCATCAATAATTTGAAAAGGATTAAACTTTGCTTGATTGATAACTAAGTGCTCAGCATCACTAAGGCTAATTTGCTGATTTGCACTGAAAAGTAATGAGAGCTTTTGTAGCTCTTGGGCTAAGGCAGGTAAATTTCCTTCAAATAACTCAATGAGTAATACAGATAATTCCGGCGATAAATTTACCTTTAGCGCTCTGGCTTGGTTTTGTAACCAACGCGGTAATGCTTTGGCGTCAATGTCATATAAGGGGAGGTAACAGCCTAGCTTTGTCAGTGTTTTAAACCATTTTCGATTAGCACTGGGGCCATCAAGTTTAGGGCCGTGAAAAATGAAAATAACATCTTGTAAGGACGCGTTTTTCTCAATAATTTCACTTAATGCTAATAGCATTTTATTGCCATTGTCACCGATTTTTATGGTGGTAAATTCGACTTCTATAATACGTTGGCTAGCAAATAAACTCATTGATTGGTATTCATCAATGAGTTGTTGCCAATCAAATTTATTGTCGCTTGTAAAACGAATGAGCTCAGTGAAACCTTGCTGTTGAGCATGATGTTTAATCATAGCCAAGCTGTCATTCTTCTGCCAAGGCTCATCACCAAAAACCAACCACACAGGCTTAAAACCTTGATTTACTGTTTGTGCTAGTTGGTTATGATAAATTTTCATTTTAGCCTATTTCTATAACGTCTTTTAAGTCGGTAATATGTGCCAATAAAAAGCTAGACTTTATCGCTGAATTCTTGCCATATCACGTAGGATCTTATCGGCGGCAGATTTTCTCATTTCACTTAACAAAAGCGACAATTCACGTGATTTTGCTAAAGCTAGGTTAGGATCATCTTGATAATCTCGATTGAGCTCGAAACGAAAATCTAATGTCTCTTCATTGTTAAAACGTAATTGATAATGTACTGCATAAATGAGCTCATATTCAGCAACTTGCCCATTTTGAAATACTGATAGAGTACGTCTATCGAGCTTATCTGGCATGATGCGTAACTCAGGGTTTTCAATATTCTTTTGCTTTAATACGTTAACTTGATTACGTGCTAAATGCTGTTTGACCAAACGCGTTAACTCACCATGAACATCATTAGAGCTAACGTATAAGGTTTGCAAATCATCATCGAGCAAATAATCTCCTCTTAATTGGAAACCGCAGCTAGCAACTAAGCTTGTTAGGCAAAGTAACATGAAGAGCTTATTAAGCTGCCAGGTTTTCAAAAATGAGCTCGCTTTATGCCAATACATATTAATTTGCCACAATATTTAATAATTTACCGGGAACGTAAATTACTTTACGCACTGTTTTACCCTCGGTAAATTTAATCACGCCGCTATCAGCAAGACCTATTGCTTCTACTGCTTCTTTACTTGCATCGGCAGCAACGGTAATTTTTGCGCGTAATTTGCCATTTACTTGCACAATAATAAGTTTTTCATCTTCCACTAAGGCGCTTTCATCAACGGTTGGCCATTGCGCATCAGCAACTGAGTCATTGCTTGAGCCTGTTTGAGTCGCTAATTCATTCCATAAATAATGACACATATGCGGTGTGATGGGCGTTAGCATTAATACCACAGCACGTAAAGATTCAAGCATAACCGCTTTGTCTTCAGTTGAAGTCATTGGCGCTTTGCTTAGGTGGTTCATTAATTCCATAATGGCGGCGATAGCGGTATTAAAGGTATTACGACGACCAATATCATCGGTAACTTTCGCAATGGTTTTGTGTAATTCACGGCGCAGTTTTTTCTGGTTTGCGTCTAAAGTTAACGCGTTAACATCAGGTGTTTCCCCTGCATTTGATTCAACAAAATCATGGACTATTTTATAAACGCGTTTGACAAAACGATGCGCACCTTCAACACCTGCATCAGACCACTCTAACGTTTGCTCAGGTGGTGAGGTAAACATAATAAATAAACGTACAGTGTCAGCGCCATATTTGTTGATGACTTCTTGTGGGTCAATGCCATTATTCTTTGACTTTGACATTTTGCTCATGCCCGCTGAAATAACAGCATCACCGTCAATTTTACTGACTGCTGAGGTTACTTGACCTTTTTCATCACGCTCAACACTCACATCACTTGGTGCAATCCATTCTTGTGCGCCATTATCTGCTTCACGGTAATAGGTATCTGCTAATACCATGCCTTGGCACAATAATTTTTTAAACGGCTCATCACTTTCAACTAAACCAACATCGCGTAATAATTTGTGGAAAAAACGAGAGTAGAGTAAATGTAAAATAGCATGTTCAATACCACCAATATATTGATCAACAGGTAGCCAATAATTCGCTTTAGCAGGATCTAACATCTGACTGTCATCGTTTGGACTACAATAGCGGGCGTAGTACCAAGAAGACTCCATAAAGGTGTCGAAAGTATCTGTTTCACGTAAGGCATCTTCACCATTAAAGGTCGTTTTTGCCCACTGGGGATCATCTTTTATCGGCGAGGTTACGCCATCCATTACCACATCTTCTGGAAGCACAACGGGTAGATCACTTTCAGGCACAGGTACAGACTCACCATTAGCAAGATTGATCATTGGGATAGGTGTACCCCAGTAACGTTGACGCGAAACCCCCCAATCACGAAGACGGAAGTTTGTGGTTACTTTACCCTTATTTTCACTGATTAATTTATCGCTGATGGCTTTAAAAGCTTGCTCGAAATCTAAACCGTTAAACTCGCCTGAGTTAATTAAGAGACTTTTTTCAGTGATGGCCGCTTGAGCAATATCATCGCCATCTTGGCCTTCAATAACTTGTGTGATAGCAAGATTATATTTTTGGGCAAACTCATAATCGCGTTGATCATGACCCGGCACTGACATTACCGCCCCTGAGCCATAATCCATCAAAACAAAGTTGGCAGCCCAGACGGGAACTAACTCACCCGTAAGCGGGTGAATAGCTTTAAGGCCGGTATCAACCCCTTTTTTCTCCATAGTCGCCATATCAGCTTCTGTGGTTTGGTTGCCTTTACATTCTTGGATGAATTCAGCTAGCGCGGCATTCTCTTTCGCGGCGGTTACTGCTAATGGGTGTTCAGCAGCAAGTGCTACATAGGTGACGCCCATTAAGGTGTCTGGGCGAGTAGTGTAAATATCAAAACTTTCTTGCTTGCCTTCAACTAGCCCCTCAACGTTAAATGTCATCTCAACACCTTGAGAGCGACCAATCCAGTTGCGTTGCATGGTTTTTACTTGCTCAGGCCAGTCAGTAAGCTGATCTAAATCGTCAAGTAATTCTTGTGCATAATCGGTAATTTTAATAAACCATTGTGGAATTTCTTTCTTCTCAACAATAGCGCCAGAGCGCCAGCCTCGACCATCAATGACTTGTTCATTAGCTAAGACAGTTTGGTCAACCGGATCCCAGTTTACCGTGGCATTTTTCTTATAAACTAAGCCTTTTTCATACAACTTAGTAAAAAACCATTGCTCCCAGCGGTAGTAATCTTGTTTGCAAGTGGCAAGCTCTCTGTCCCAGTCATAACCAAATCCTAAAGACTTAAGCTGGTTACGCATGTAATCAATATTTTGATAAGTCCACTTGCCAGGCGCGCTTTTATTTTTAATGGCTGCATTTTCAGCAGGTAAACCAAAGGCGTCCCACCCCATAGGTTGCATTACGTTTTTACCCTGCATGCGTTGATAACGAGAAATAACATCACCTAAGCTGTAGTTACGCACGTGCCCCATATGTAAACGCCCACTAGGGTATGGGAACATGGCTAAGCAATAGAATTTTTCTTTGCTTTCATCTTCAATGGCTTTAAAGGTGTTGTTGTCAGTCCAAAATGCTTGTACTGAGGCTTCAATTGCTTGGGGGTTGTAAATGGCTTCCATTAATGGTTTCTCGAACGCTATTTGAGGGTCTATTATTTTGTGTGTTTTATCGACTCAAACTTTAGAAAAGTTAACTGTAAATATCGTATTGAACACGCAATAAACTTGAATTTAAATTATCGCGATAGAATACCTTATCTCAGTGTATAACAACAAGCTAATTTGCTGATTTTGTCTATACTTAATAGTATTACCTAATGAGAGCAAAACACTGGGATAATAGGATTGAGCTATGATAGAAAAAAAAGAATATTTGATGGAAGTGTATCAAAACCTTAATGCTTGGTTAAATGAAGCAAAAGAAATACAAAAACCTAAAATTAACGAGCTATTAAAGCAAGCAAAGCTTTATGGCAAAGCGCTCGGTACTATGTCTGAAGAAAAACTTTCGCAATTCACTGATAATTTGCGCCATGATTTACATGACTTTTATCAGCAAAATCAATCACAAGCTAAGCACTCTATTTATTTAGGACTACTTAACGAGTCTTTATGGGCAAACCTTGCACAGCTCACTGATAAATCGCAGGTAGAGTGGTCAGAATTGGTGGATGATTTTGAACATGATGGTATTTATCATACGGGTGATGTCATCGGTTTTGGGGAGCTTGTTTGTCAACAGTGCCAAGAAACCATCACGGTCATGCATACTAGCGAAGTGGGCCTTTGTGCTAAATGCGGTGGTGAGGATTTTACCCGATTACCCCTTAATCCTTAATTTCATTATTGTTATCGCTTAATATTGTTAGTAAAGAATTTAGCGAGTACACTAACTATATTGCAATTATAAGCCTATTTTCTTCAAGGATCTTCATGACAACACCCTCTGTCTCACAGTGTAAACTTACTTCTTCACAACTCAGTTCAACAATTTCAGCGCAACTATTTTCTTCGACTCAAAGTGCTAGCAATATAAAGCAAGCATTTGTTGGACACGAGCGTGCTAAAGAAGCATTGGAATTTGGTTTATCCATGTCAGCGATTGGTTTTAATGTTTTTGCTATGGGAGAGCATGGTACTGGCAGACAGACATTAATAAAGCAAATGTTAACCGCTTTAGCAAAAGAGCAACCAACCCCAGCAGAGTGGTGTTATATCAATAATTTTGATGAAAATCATGCCCCTTTTAAATTGTATGTAAACCCGGGTGATGGCAAGCAGCTTTTATCTCGTATGAATAAGTTTATCGATGAATTGATGGACTTGTTTCCTGAAATTTTTGATAACCCAGGTTATCAAAGGCAAAAATCAGCCATTGATCGAGAGTTTAATAAACAATATGACCAAGCGATTGCGGCTGTCGAGGATATCGCACTTAAAAACAATGTGGCTTTATATGAAGAAAATGGTGAGGTAGGGTTTTCACCGTTAGTGGACGGAAAACCGTTAAATGATAAAGAGTTTGCCAATATTGAAGAGAGTGAAAGAGCAAAATTTTACCAACTCTTGGCTGAGCTTGAGAATGTCTTAGCAGAGCAACTGCTTGAATTACCACTATGGAAGCGTATTTCATCAGATAAAATGCGCAAACTAAAATATGACACGGCTGAACAAAGCATTGCCCCTTATTTAAAAGAGCTTGAGCAAGAGTTTGCAACCAATCAAGGGGTATTAAAATATTTAGGTAAGGTGAAAGCACATATTGTTGATGCGGTGTTAGAAATATTAGTCAGCGAAGAAGAAGACTCGGCTAATGACAAAGACTTGCGAAAACTCATGGTAGAGCGTTTTTTACCTAATTTGCTTGTACCGCGTGATGTTAATGATGGTGCTCCTGTGGTTTATGAGCAAAACCCCACGTATCAAAATCTATTTGGCCATGTCGATTTTGCAAGCTTTCAAGGTAGCAGCTATACCAGTTACCGATTAATTCGTCCCGGCGCTCTGCATAAAGCTAACGGTGGCTATTTGTTGCTTGATGCTGACAAACTACTGACACAGCCGCTAGTATGGGCTCGATTAAAATTAGCGCTAAAAACAGGGCAGATCACCATTGAAAACCCCTATTCAGAATTAACACAACCGGGTGCTTATAGCTTACAACCAGAAAAAATTCCTTTGCAAGTAAAGGTGGTGTTACTCGGTGATGCTGAAATTTATTATACTTTGCAAGACTATGATCAAGAATTTACTGAGCTTTTTAGGGTGTTAGCGGACTTTGATCGTCATTTAGTGAAAAATGATGACAACTTGATGGCATTTGGTAACTTAATACGTCAACGTGCCTTTAAGCATGCCTACCCTGAAATAGATGATCAAGCCGTTTTAGAGTTGGTGCGTTATGCGTTAAGACGCGCTGAGCATAAGCATAAAATTTCAGCCAATATTGTGCAGGTGAATGATTTATTAGACGAAGCCAATTATTGTTGGGGGAAGGCTGGTGCAAAGGGCAAGCTAACGGCGGAACATATTGCTTTAGCACTAGCTGCGAAAAAGAGAAGAATAGGGCGATTAAGCGAAACTTGGCTTGATGAAATAAAAGAGCAGCAAGTACTGATCCATACTGACGGCGAGTTTGTCGGTAAGGTAAATGGTTTAACGGTATTAGAAATTGGCGATAGCGTTTTCGGTACGCCAGCACGTATCACTGCGACAGTGTATGCTGGCAGCCAAGGTGTTACTGATATTGAACGAGAGGTTGATTTAGGTAAATCAATTCACTCGAAAGGTGTATTACTGTTAACAGGGTATTTAGGCCATAAGTACGGGCAAGGTTTTCCTGTTTCCATCTCTGCCAATATCGCTATTGAACAATCTTACGGGCATATTGATGGTGATAGCGCCTCAATGGCTGAACTTTGTGCGTTAATATCAGCAATTACCTTATTACCTATTTGTCAAAGCTTAGCTATTACAGGGTCAATTAATCAGCATGGAGAAGTGCAATCTATTGGCGGCGTGAATGAAAAAATTGAAGGCTTTTTTCAACTATGTAAAGACAAAGGCTTAACGGGTAAACAAGGGGTGATTATCCCTAAAACCAATATCGTTAATTTGATGCTAAATAGTGATGTTATTGATGCTGTTGAACAAGGAGAGTTTGCTATCTATGCGGTAGAAACGATTGACCAAGCGTTAGAGTTACTGATGTCAAATAAGGCTGGAACACTTAATAGCACTGGGCGCTATCCTCGAAAATCAATTCATGCCTTAGCATTAGATAAGCTTGAAAAATTCGCTGAATTGCTTGATGGCTCTGAAGAATAATAACAGCCGTTTAACCCATTGTTAAACGGCTATGTAAATAATAGTCACGGCAAAATAGTGACTATTATTTGTTGTGTATTTTACTCTTTTCTTTCCGGTAGCATTCTCGTTAATGTGTCATCTTTTTGTACATAATGGTGAATGAGCGCTGCTAATGCGTGTAAGCCAATAATAAAATAACCAATTTGACCAACAAGTTCATGTATATCATGGATTTTGCCACCAATGTCTTTATTAACAGCCATTAACGGTGGTAATTCTAAACCAAAAAATGGGATAGGCTTACCAAAGGCACTTAACATGAACCAGCCTGCGATAGGCATAGCAATCATAAATATGTATAGCACAAGGTGTGCGCCTTTTGCTGCTATGTTCTGCATTGGGGATGGAGGCGGAGTGATTTTGGGAGATACTTGTGTAAATCGAAAATAAAGTCGAATTATCACCATTACTAGCACTAAAAGTCCTAACATGAAATGCCACATTTTAAATAAGTCGCGCATTTCTGTGCCTTTTTCAAAGAAGACTCGACATTCAATAAAAGCAAACGTTGCTGCTATCAGTATAAACATGAGCCAGTGCATTTTAATTGAAATGGAGCCATAGCGACTCTCAGTATTTTTTAAAGTCATAGTATTCTCTTTAAAGTGGGAACTCTTAGGTATTATCATACCAAAATCCTCCCCAGAGGAAAGTGTTAAAATACAAACACCTTGCACTGGTTTGTTTTAACTTTTAGGAATAAATGTCTTGGCTAAATCGGCTATACCTTCAACGCTTTTGGCGAGAAGTTGCATTTGTTGGGCGACATTTTCAGTTTCAGACCAAGTTTTTTCTGTTGTTTGTCCAATGTCATTAATGTGAGTAGTTATTTGTGTTGAAACGACACTTTGCTCTTCTGCTGCAGTGGCAATTTGTGTCGCAGCATGGCTAATGTTTTGCATCTTTTCTACAACAGCATCAATTTTGTTATGTGATGTTTGGGCACTTTGCACACAAAGGTTAGCTTCATCTTTATTTTTATTCATCAGCATAACCCACTGTTCAATGGTGTTGAGCATATGGGTTAAGCGTTGATGAATTTCTTTTGCGGAGTCTTGTGTACGAGAAGATAAGTTTCTAACTTCATCGGCTACTACGGCAAAACCGCGGCCATGCTCGCCTGCACGTGCAGCTTCAATGGCAGCGTTTAAGGCGAGTAAGTTAGTTTGATCGGCAATTGACTGTATGTCTTCCATGAGCTCGCCAACACCATTTGCTGATTGCGTTAAACTGTCAGCTGAGCTTGAAGCATTTTCAACAGCCGTAGCTAAATTTTGTATTTTATCGGTAGTGTGATAAATATCTTGTTGTGCATGTTCACATTGGGTAAAGGTATTTTCTAAATCACTGGCTGCTGCAATGGTATTTTGAGCTATATCATCGGTAGATGCCTGCATTTGCACCATAGCGTCGCTCAGTTGCTCTATGCCATTTTTTTGCGCCACTAAGGTTTTTCTGCTTTCGTCTAAGCCATGGCTTACCCTATTCATTACTTTTTTGATGGGTGTGGCGGCATCTAATGTGCGCTCTAAAATTGCTTTGATTTTGGTTTTCATCAGTGAAAAATTGAAGTCAAAAACGCTTGCGGTTCCTTTACCAAAGTATATTTTACGAGAAATAGAGTCGAACATGGTTTGCATTTTTTGAGCACGTTTTGCCGTGGGAATAATATCAGACCAAAAAACGAGGATAGGGGTTAAAGCACTTGCTGCTGCAATAATTGAAGCATTAAGGCCAAGTTTTGTATAAATAAAACCTTGGGCAATAACAGAAAGAAGCACTAAAAAGAGAAACTTATGGTTTTTGGTGAACTCAAAGGTGAGCCATTTTTTGTCATTATTAAGACCGTTGTATATGCTGCTAGCACTTTCTTGTAATGCCGTGTTAGCGACTTTGCTAATTGCTTGATACCCTGTTACTTGGCCGTTTTCATATTGGGGTGTAGTAAAAGTGTCTAGCCAAACATCTTGCTGATTTTTGTCTTTTATGTGTAGCACACCATGCCATGAAAAACCTTTTGACAGCGTCTTAGATAACTCTTCAATTACGCTACTTGGCATATTAGCATGCGTTAATTGCTTTATATTTTTATCTAGCAACTCAGCGCTTTCATAGCCTGTTATTTGACAATATTTTTCATTTACATAAGTAAACTGGCCACTGAGATCGGTGACAGAGATTAGTTGCTGGTTTGATGATGGCATACTTTAATTCACATTGCTTAAGGTGAAAATTCAAAAGAAGATACCAGTAAATTTGAGCTTGTACTTTGATCTACATCGATAGTTAGTAACATTTATGCTAATGCTACTAACCCGTTAGAAAAGGTGGAGATTAAAAGCGATAAGCAAGGCCTATTGATATTTGGCTATCAAACCACACTGCACCGTCAAAATGCGCTAAACAGTTGTCATTTTCACAAAATAATGTTTCATCATCTTTGGTTAACGTTGCATAAGCCCTAAGCTCTGTGATCAAGGCTAAATTGTCACTAAATTCATAGCGAGTGCCTAAGGATGCAGTTAATGACGGGTAGACAACATTATCAAAGTCACTATCAAAATAGGTTGCTCCAATACCAATACCAAAGGTGGTGGTATAGCTTCTTTCTTTAAAAAGCGCTACACCGCTAAAATGGGCATAGAGCGTATCAAAAGAATGCGTTGATTGACTGATATTATCGGTAAAATCACGGGTAATATAGTTAATTAATACTTGTCCTTGACCTGTTGGCGAGTCTTGCCAAGCGATAGCTAAACCAACATTAGGCTCATCTGTGGTTGCTAATGTAGTTGTGTTATCGCCGCCATTTAATTTGGGACTAAAGGTATAACCAACAATGGGCATGACTTCATATTCTGTAGCGGTTGAAAACTGAGAGGTAATTAACATGCTAAGTGTTAATAATAATGACACTGACTGAAGAAGAAGCTTCAATGGGGGCATAATTGAGTGTTCCTTGTTATTTTTTATTATTACTTTAAGCTTACTCGGCTTTTCTTTAATTTCAAGTGCATAGCTATTTTGTTACATGTCGGGCAAGGTATTTTCTTTGTGCTCAGGCAAACGTAATAAGGCTATTAATAACTCCCCACCAAGTTGGTTGGTCACTATGCCTTGCTCTCCGCCAATAGGACTGAGTTGTATGTTACTGAAATGAACGCTGTCTGTGGTGTCATTATGCGTCGTATTTACTATCAATGTATTGATAGTAATTGCTTGAATGTTTATTTTGGTTTGTGCTTTTCCACGCTTCTTTTTAGTTTGTTTATGCTCAACTATTGGCCCTGATTTAGGATGGCTTTTGGCATAGGCCTCAGCGTTTAACTGTGGATTTTGCTCTGCATATAGTTTTGCGCTTATTTCAGGATAAAGCTCAGGGTAGTCTTGTGCTAATTGACTTTTAATTTGCGCTATCAACTCCCTATTATTTGTTTGATCTGTATTTTGTTCAATATTTAGGGTGAGCTTATTTAGGGTGAGCTGAGCAACAGAGATGAGTAAAGTGTGATTTTCTTTAAATGCATTAGTCTTTTTAGCCGTGACTGTAGCTTGTGGCGAGGCTAGCTTTACACTAGCTTCATCTATAATAAGTGCATATTTAGTTTGATAATTCTCAGGGTTTCCTAGTGTTAATTCACGAAAAGTCCCGAAACCATTGTTGGTTGAAAAATCAGCTAAACTAAGTTGAGTCGGTTGCTTCGTATAGTATTGTCCCTGCAATTGAATTTGGCTTTTTAAGTATTCGTTTAATGAGCCATTGGCTAAATACCAGAGCATGGTGCTAAAGAAAACTAATAAAGTGAAGGCAAGTACAGCTAATTTATTCAAAAGATGCTCGTTATTTGCGGTTAATTACTGATATTTTAAGATAAATTGCAATGCGGGTAAATGCTATGTTTGATACTTTACGTTATAATTTTGTCGCTTCCTTTTTATAAATATTGAGATGTTCATCTATGCCAAACAATAATCCGATAGCAAATCGCTTACCCTTGTTTATGTTGCTCTTTTTGCTTGTTGGCATTGTGGTGTATATTCAATGGCCTAAAACAGAGCAAAAAGCGCAAAAATCACAGCGCATAGTGTCGGTTAGAACTGTTACGGTAGCGTGGGGTGAATTCAAAGACAGTATTGAAGCGGTAGGCACTGCAAGGGCTCATGAGCAAGTGCTTATTACTAGCAAGTATTCAGATTTGGTAGACAAAATATTTTTTAATGATGGCCAGCTAGTTAAACAAGGTGATGAATTAATTCGTTTGAATAATCAGGAGGAGTTGGCAAAAGTCAGTGAGCTTGAAGCTAATTTGTCTGAATCTATGGCGCAATTGAAACGTTTTCAAGACTTACTTAATTCAAAAGCAACCTCTAAATCCTTGGTTGATCAACAAGAGGCTAAAACCAAAGCGATTGCCGCGCAACTGCAAAGCGCACGTACTAAATTAAATGATTTGGTCATTAAAGCGCCCTTTGATGGCATATTAGGATTTAGAGAAGTAAGTGTCGGTGCATATATAGATGCTGGTAGTGTTATTACCAGTCTTGATGATTTGTCTTTGATTAAAGTCGATTTCACTTTGCCAGAGCGATTTTTACCCACCATAAAACTTGGACAATTGGTTGCGGCATACAATGTCGCTTATCAAAATAAAAAATTTACCGGGAAAATAACGTCAATAGATAGCCGAGTTAATCCTGTTACACGTACGTTAAAAGTGCGGGCTGAAATTCCGAATGAAAATTTAGCACTACGCCCTGGTATGTTACTTAACATTAATCTCGTCAGACAGGTTGAAACCTTATTACAATTACCTGAAAGCACTATTATTCCAATTGAAGATAAACATTTCATTTTTGTTGTTCAGACAAATGAAGAACAAATTCAGTCAGCTGTTCGTAAAGAGGTCAAAATTGGTCGTCGTTTACCGGGCACTGTTGAAATACTTGCCGGCGTTAATCAAGGAGAGCAGGTTGTTGCTCAAGGCGCTTTAAAGTTACGTGATGGCAGTCTTGTTAAGGTGTTGAATCAAGTCGAAAACCAGACAGGAGAAGATGAATGATTTTATCTGATCTGTCGGTAAAAAGGCCTGTTTTTGCTACGGTGATGAACCTGCTTATTATTACCTTTGGCATTGTTGCCTTTTTATTATTACCACTGCGAGAGTATCCTGATATTGACCCGCCAGTGGTCAGTATTAATACCTCATACCCTGGCGCTTCAGCGGCGATAGTTGAAACCAAAATAACTCAGGTACTCGAAGATAGAATTAGTGGTGTTGAAGGGGTAAAAACTATCACTTCAAACTCTCGCGTTGGACGTTCATCTATTTCCATTGAGTTTACTTTAGATAGAGATATAGATTCAGCGACTAATGATGTTCGCGATAGGGTGTCGCGCGCGCTGAATAATTTACCTGAACAAGCTGACCCGCCTGAGGTGTATAAAGCCAATGATGATGAAAGCGTTATTGTTTGGTTTGTCTTGCAAAGTGAGACGATGAGCACCTTAGAGTTAACGGATTATGCGAACAGATATATAGTCGACCGATTTTCAGTGGTTGATGGTGTTGCAAGAGTACGTGTTGGCGGTGGACGTACTTATGCGATGAAAATTTTATTAGATCGAAGCGCTATGGCTGCCCGTAATGTTACCGTACAAGATATTGAGTCAACCTTGCGTGAGGAGAATATTGAATTACCCGCGGGGCGAGTGGAGTCTATTGACCGAGATTTTTCTATTCGAGTACAACGTAGTTATTTAACCGCACAAGACTTTGCCACTATGGTAATTAAACGTGCCAAAGATAATTCATTTGTACGTTTAGGGGATATTGCTCACGTTAGTGTTGCAGCTCAAGATGATGAGAATATGTTTCGCGGTAATGGTAAGAACATGGTTGGCTTAGGCATTATCAAACAGTCAAAAGCGAATACCTTAGAAGTGGTTAAATCTGCCCGAAAGGAAATGATTGCTGTGCGTCAATCACTGCCTATGGGGACGACTATCACCAATAGTTATGATTCCTCTGTTTTTATTCAAGGCTCTATTGATGAAGTGTATAATACGTTAGTTATTGCCATGTTGATGGTAGTGCTAGTCATTTTCTTATTCTTGGGCAATGTGCGTGCCACACTCATCCCTGCGGTTACTGTCCCCGTCGCATTAATTGGCTCTATGATGACCTTATCTTGGTTTGGTTTTTCGATTAATTTACTAACCTTACTCGCACTCGTGTTAGCAATAGGTTTAGTGGTTGATGACTCGATTGTTGTTTTAGAAAATATTTATCGCCGAATTGAAAATGGTCAAACCCCTTTGCTTGCCGCTTATGAGGGAGGCAGGGAAGTTGCCTTTGCTGTTATTGCCACGACATTAGTACTTGTGGCTGTTTTTGTGCCTTTAGTGTTTTTATCGGGGAATGTTGGCCGGCTATTTACCGAATTTGCTATTGCAATAGCTGCCGCAGTTGTTTTCTCAAGTGTTACAGCACTTTCATTAACTCCGATGATGTGCTCTAAAATGTTAAAACATCGGCAACGTAGCTCTTCTTTTGGACAGTTTTTGGATAAAAGTTTTGCCAAATTTGAAGCGTCTTATGGGCGTGCTTTAGCCAAAAGTATCCATCAACCTGTGCTTATTATTAGCGTTGTAGCGGTTGCACTTATGCTGGTTTATATGCTTTTTAATAAGCTACCATCTGAGTACACCCCCAAAGAAGATCGCGGTAATTTGTTTCTTATTATGCAAAGTGCAGAGGGAGCAAGTTATGAAAATAATGTTAAGAATATGCAGCAGATTGAAGAAAAATTATTAGCGTACAAACAACGAGATGAACTTGATCGCGTTATTGTTCGTGTGCCTGGTTTTGGTGGCACAGGTGGCATTGCCATAATAGGCATGCCTGATTGGGGAGAGCGTAGTTTTGATACCTTTGAATTTATCAATAGAATTAATAAAGAGCTGCACAGTGTTACCGATGTAAGAGCCTTTGCGATGATGCGTCGTGGCATTGGCGGTGGTGGCAGCAATGCCCCCGTAGCCTTTGTATTGCAAGGTAATACCTATGAAGAGCTAGCTCAGTGGCGTGATATTGTTATTAAAGAAGCGCAAAAAAATCCTATGCTTTCTGCTGTAAATTCAGATTACAAAGAAACCTATCCGCAGTTAATGGTGAAAATTGATCGAGATAGGGCTTATGACTTAGGTGTTCCCGTTGGCGATATCGCTAAAACATTGGAAACCATGTTAGGTCAGCGTCGTGTAACAACGTTTGTTGAACGTGGTGAAGAATATGATGTGATTGTCGAGGGCGATGAAAGGCAATATCGTAGCCCTGCTGATATTGACAATATTTATGTGCGCTCGCCTAGCTCAAACGAACTTATTCCCTTAGCTAATTTAATCACTATCACAGAGAGTGCGACCTCGTCACGCTTAAATCGCTATAATCGATTGCGAAGCGTTACCATAACCGCCAACTTAGCAGATGGTTACGCATTGGGTGATGCTTTAGACTTTTTGAAAAATATTGCCGATCAACAATTACCTGAAGAAACGCAAATAGCTTATAAAGGGCAATCGCTACTATTAAAAGAATCAGGTAACTCCGTCTTATTAGTGTTTTTCTTGGCGTTATTGATCACTTTTTTAGTCTTATCAGCCCAGTTTGAAAGTTTTATTCACCCTTTAGTTATACTCCTAACCGTGCCTTTAGCTCTTGTCGGTGCCCTAGTGGGGCTTGAGTTTATGGGAATGAGTTTAAATATTTACAGTCAAATAGGCATTGTAATGTTGATTGGTTTAGCAGCAAAGAATGGTATTTTAATTGTTGAGTTTGCTAATCAACTGCGTGATAAAGGTGTTGAGTTTGAGCAAGCCCTAATTAATGCTGCACAGCAGCGATTAAGACCTATAGTGATGACCACCTTTACTACGGTTACAAGCGCAATTCCTTTGGTGCTTGCATCAGGCCCAGGTGCAGAAAGTAGAATGGTTATTGGTGTGGTTATTTTTGCTGGCGTGTCTTTAGCCAGTATCTTTACTTTGTTTATTGTGCCGGGTGCTTACTATTGGCTTTGTCGTAACACTGGCTCACCACAAGCTATTGCAACTAAGCTTGCCAAAGAGAAAGCACAGTTAGCAGCAGGAGAATAAAGGCGAGAAATAGTTGCTCGCTAGCATTGGCTTGATAAGCATTATTATCTAATGCAATAGCGCCTATTGAGCCTATTAAATAGAAGTTACTGGTGACATGATAACTCAATAAATTAGTGTTATTGGTATAACTATTAGGTGTGAAGAGTGCCGTCATTTGAAGATAACGGCACTTTAGAAAGGGGTAGAAGATTAAATTTCGTTGCTTGGAACACTGGTTGGACTAATATGTTCGATAGGATAGCAACCTAATACTTTAATGAAATTTGTGTGCTTGGTTATTTCATTAATCGCTTCTTGTAAGGCAAAACTTTTTAAGTTTGCTTCGACATCAATATAAAACATTTCTTCCCAAGGACGGCCTTGAATAGGGCGAGACTCAAGTTTACACATATTAATACCTTTATCTTTTAGTACTAATAAACACTCAACCAAGGCGCCAGCTTTTTGACCTGTTGCTAAAATAATGGCAGTTTTAGCAGGAATTTGTTCAGCAACATCGACAGCTTTTCTTGCCACAAGAATAAAGCGAGAGTGATTTTCATTTTGGTTGGCTATCGATTTCTCTAATGCTTGTAATTGATATAGTTGCCCACCTTCTTCACTGCCAATCACAGCTATGGTGTCGTCTTGCAACTCAGAGACTTTCACCATAGCATCAGCGGTGCTGTCGCAATATTCAATGCGTATATTGGTCTGTTTATCTAAGAAGTTACTGCATTGAGCAAAGGGTTGACCGTGGGCGTATATTGTTTTTATTTTATCTAGGCTTGAATTAACAGCCGTTAACAAGCAATGTTCTATCGGTTGGGTAATTTCACCCACGATAGATAAATTAGTGTGCTGCAATAAGTCATAGACTTGGTTAATACTACCTGAGCTAGTATTTTCAATGGGCAACATGCCGTAATCGACTTGTCCAGACTCAACTTGCTGTAAGATATCGCTAAAGTTTTGACAACCTGATTCAACAATTCTTTCTGCACGTCTTGAAAAATAACGGTGACTTGCTAGGTAGCTATACGAGCCTTTATCACCTAAAAAAGCAACGCTAACGGTTGGTGTTTGAATGTCGGGGTTAGCCAAACTTTGTAAATAAGCCTGTTGATTAAGTACAGAATCTTCAATGATGGTTTGGAAAACACTAGTTACATAGTGAGCATCTAAACCAAGCTCTTTACCTTGTTTAATTAATCGAATTAATAGCTCTTGTTCACGCTGTTGATCTCGAATAGGACGAACCTGTTGAACTTTACTTTTTGCAACGTTGAGGGTGAGCGCGCGACGTTTGGCAAATAAGGTTAATAATTCCTTATCTAAACTGGTGATCTCTTTACGTATTTCGTTTAAGTCTAATTTTTCGCTCACGTTTATTTCCTACTTTACTTTTTGTGTTCTTCTACCTAAGAAAAAAACCTTCCGCATGGAAGGTTTTTAATTAAATACTTCACTAGAGCGCTTACTCTAGCGAGCTTGACTAAATTCTGTCAACACTTTCTTTAGACCATTTTTTATTACGACATATATTTAAGGGATACATTGCCAAATAATGGTGAAACTACAGATGGTAGCCACAAACCAAATTAAGCTGCGAAGCTTATCAATATTCATTAAATATAAGATGTTATATAACACTCGCGCGCAGACATGTACTACAGCGAGTAACACTATATTTTCGCCTGTGTGATGTGTGGCAATTGCCAATAAAATTGCCGGGGCAAATATTATTAATGACTCAAAAGCATTTTGATGTGCTGCTAAAGCGCGAGCGCCAAAACCTGTTAACTTGCTTTGTTGTTCACGTGGGTGATTGTTATTGTAACCACCTAGTTTGTTCATTGCATAAGCAACAGGGCCTTTTGCTAGCAGTGGTAAAAGTGTCGCGATAAATAAGCACCAAATTAACGTTGTCATTGTTTTTCCTTTGTTGTTGTTATCATTTTTGTAAATTTACTCTTAATAGCTTAGCAGCGTTAGTGTGTATTTTGTTTCACCCGGTAAAAATGGCGAAGGCTTTCCTTGCTCCCAATCACTATGGCCTTTGCCATAGTATGGGCTCCAAGGATGACTCGCCTGACTTGTTGGCATGTGGAAAATCCCTGTTTCTTCATGCCCAGGTGACACGACCATTCGCTCAGAAGCGCCAAAAGCCTTCCCTTGAACTTTTGGCATGTAACTGTCTCCTGAGAGTGCATTGGCTGGCATGTCTAACCATCGGTCAATAAAAGGTACACCCTTACTTAATGGATGGCGAATGGCTGTGGTATTTTGTTGACCCCAAGTAGCAGCACTAAGTGGCTGCTGATTGCCATCGGGTGTTGTTTTCATGTCATCAAGGGTTTTTTGTAGTGCATTATTAAAGACTGCTGTCCATGAGGATAATGGCCGCATCATAAAGTTATCATTTTGTTGGTTAACAAGTTGCCATAATGGCGTTTCTATTTGGTGACGTATGCTTCGAAACTTATAATTTTTATCAAGTTTACTAAGTGTTTCGTTTAACTCACTGAAAACGAGATCACGTAAATTAAGTCGAAAATTCCTTACCAAGCGGTAACTTACTGAGTCGATATGAGCGCTTAAAGTATCATCATTAGATAAGAGGCTTTTTACTTCGATAAAATCACTGTGCTGAGCGAGGGCTTGTTCAGTTAACACTTTTGCTAACAAAAAGTCTTGCCAACGTTTTAAGAATAAAGCGCGATCATCTAAACCTATAGCCAGTAATGCTTTTTCATCAAAGTGCTTTAGCGCTAACAAATCGTCACGAATTTGTCCTGCTCTTGCACCTAAAGCATAACCACCATTGCCTATCTTATTCAGCATCTCGTCACCAACTACACGTGAATTTGCTGTCCATAAACGGTCATTTGTTGGGTTGAATACGCTAGGGTATTGCTTTGGAGCTAGATAGCCTTGCCAGCCATTATCACCATGGTGCCAATAGGCTGGTGTTTCACCAAGCTTGCCGAATTTTTTCGGTAGCGGCCCCATTATAGTCCAGCCAATATTACCCGCTTTATCACCAACCATCATATTCTGTGAGGGGATACCACTTCGTGCCGCTATATTGAAAGCTTGTTCAACATTTTGGGCTAGCTCTAATTCTACTGCAGTTAAATTCACAGCCTCTTTATCATGAGCAACCCAACGATAGGCGAGTGATTGTCCAAGATGGTTTTCACCGATAACAGGTCCCCAGATAGTTTCTTTAATGGTGATTTCTACCGGTTGTTCATCTTTTATGGCAATAATTTGTTTATGGTAGGTAAAGTCAGTTTCACCTTCAGGCGTTAAATACTTGCTACCATCAGCGGATGTTTGTAATACGATGATATCGCTATAGTCGCCATAACTATTGGTAAACCCCCATGCTATATTGCCATTACTGCCAATCACCATATTGGGCGTGCCAGGTAGTGTTGCCCCCGTTATACTGACTTTTTGGTTGTTTTTTGGGTACTCAAAACGGGCGCGGAACCAAGTATTAGGAACCCTTATGCTTAAGTGCATATCATTAGCGACAATAGCACTACCTGTACTACTAACTTTTCCTGAAATAGCCCAATTATTTGACCCCGGAAATTCATCTGCTTGGTAATTATTGTGACTTAATATATGTTCAGTTGATGTTAGATCCGCTTCACTTTTTATCACTGATGCCGATGCAGCTGGCCATGCGTTAGTTGGCATGGGTGCAGGTTTATATTGGCTTCCATCAATGGCTGCATCCCAAATGCTGCCTTTAGGATCTAAAAAGGCATATACATCGGTGCTTAAAACGGCTTTCATCAATCCTAAGGTGCGCTCTCGTTGACCATCAGGGTATTGCAAATCAATATACATGCTAAAAACAGCTAATATTGAATCTTCTTCACTCCACTGCACTGGCGCTTGTCGTAGCAATAAGTACTCAAATGGCTCTGTACTTAAGTGTAAAAGGCCTTGGTTAACACCACGAGTGTATGCATTAAGTAGTTCTTTTTGCTCGGTAGGCAAGGTGTTTACAATTTTTCTTGCCCTTTCTCTAAAGCGGTGGCGGCGAATAGATTTATCATAATCAAGTGCCACAGCACCAAAGAGGCTAGAAAGCTCTCCTGCAGAGTTACGCCTTAACAAGTCCATTTGAAAAAAGCGTTCTTGGGCATGAATAAAGCCAGTTGATACCGCAATATCGACACGACTTTTCGCTTTAATCGTGACGATACCTTGATCATCTCGCTCAACGAGAGCCGTGTCTTTGAGGCCAAAAACTGTTTTTTTTCCTTCAAGCAAAGGTAAAGCACTATCAACTTTGCTATATAACCAAGTTGCACCAGATGATAGGACTAATGAGCCTACCAATAAAATAGCGATTATTATTTTTTTGATCATCTTGTTAAAAATGTAAAATTGCGATGTGAATAGAGTAACCGAATAAGGTAAAAGTGCGAAAGTTTTTGTTGTTTTTATTCTAATGTTAACTTGTACAAAAGTTAACCGCTTGTTTTAGCTTGATAAAGAGAAAAGCTTAAAAAACTTTAGGTTTTAAAGTTAACCGAATGTTATAATAACGGCTATTATTATTATACAACTGCTCTATGATTTCCGAGGTTTTTAGTGACAAATTTAATGTCAAAACACGTTAAAGTGGGAGAATGGATTTTCGAAATAAAAATGGTTCGCGCATTGAAAGTGGATCAATATGGTCAACCTTATTCAGCTATTGCTAATTGTAATATTAATGGCGACACCATGTATATTGATGGTTTATTAACCAAGGATAAACAAACCTTTACCAAAGATGATTTCGACTCCTTTACCGAGTTTGGAAAAATCATGGATTTGAAGCAGATTTCTTATCATAGATATCAAAATGGCAAATCAGTCACTAAAGACGTTATGGTTGAGCCTAGCGATAATCTAACCAACTTTGTTACGGATAACACCATACGATTAGTGAAATAACTTTTAGCCTAATAGGTTGGCTTGAAAGCTGGCTATGGCATGTAAAAGATATTCTGTTATATCAAAATTGAGAATTAAAAAGAGAAAAGCAACAGGCTGCAAAGGTCTTGTTTCATGCTTTTTTATTGTTAAAATAACCCTCCTATAATCAATCAAATCCAATTTAACTATTATGCCTTCACTTCAAGATCAACTTCTTAAAGCTGGTTTAACCACCAAGCAAAAAACGCGGCAAGCAAATGCAGACAAGCGCAAAAAAAATAAGCAAAAGCGCAGCGGTGTTCAACATGACGCCACACTGCAAGAGCAAGTTAAGCAAGACTTAGTTAAAGCTCAAGCAGCGAAGCAGGCTAAAGATAATGCTTTGAATGAACAGGCGAAACAGCAACTTGCTGAAAAAGAGCAAATGCTGCGCATTAAACAGATTTTAGTGCATCATCAAATTAAAAATGTCGATGGCGACAATGAATATAATTACACTTTTAATAAGAAAATCAAAAAATTATCACTTGATACCATGACTCATAAAGCATTAGTCAATGGTCGATTATCATTGTGCGGCTTAGACGAGATTACTTACATTGTCACCCGTGAAACTGCTGATAAGCTTGCCGAGTTAGATGCAAGTATCGTTTTAGTGCAAAATGATAAGGTGATAGAGGAAAAAGTTGATGAAGATGATCCTTATGCCGATTACCAAATACCTGATGATCTTATGTGGTAGTCAAGTTAATTTGTCCTCATTATTCATGTGAATAGTAATAATAATGGCGCAATAATATTACTTTTGTAACTCGTTGTGTAATAATACATATAGAGCAACTTATTTTGTGAGGGTAACATGGCCCACGAGGATAGAAGTAATATGTCAAAAAATACTGAATTAAATGCTGCATTTATTGAAGGAAAGCACGCAGAAGAACAAAAATCTGCACAGCAACAGTTAGCTGATGCTCATAGTGAAATTGCTGATCTTAAGCTACAAATCGCATGGCTTGAACGTTCTTACGAGTAATGCTTTTTTAAAATAACTCAAATAATTTTTTATGAAAGGCTAGTGTAAATAATTACACTAGCCTTTTTTTAGTTAATTATTTTTGCTTCTTTTTGAAAGTTAATTTGTTGACTTTTATTTAGTCGATCATTTATGTGATCCAATACTTGCAATACTGCCTGTTCATGTTATTTTCTTTGCTAATTTTTAATAATAGCAAGTGATAGGAATTTTCCATGCCAAAGGCAAGTGATATAAAGAAAAATGCAGCAATAGAACACAATGGTAAGGTATTGATTGTTCGTGATATTACTCGTTCTGTACCTCAAGGTAGAGCAGGTGGTAGTTTATACCGCATGCGTTTGTACGATGTGGTGACGGGTGGAAAAGTTGATGAAACCTTTAAAGCAGAAGATATGCTAAATTTTGCTGATTTAAGTCGTCGCCCCTCCATGTTTTCATACATAGATGGTGATGAGTATGTTTTTATGGATAATGAAGATTACACCCCTTACAACTTAAATAAAGAAAGTATCAGCGAAGAGTTACTGTTTATAAATGAAGAAACTCAAGGGTTATCAGTGATTATTGTTGATGATGTGCCTGTCGCTATTGATCTGCCTGCCAGTGTTGATTTAGTTATAACTGAAACAGACCCTTCAATTAAGGGAGCTTCTGCGAGTGCTCGCACTAAGCCTGCAACACTTTCAACAGGCTTAATAGTACAAGTGCCAGAGCATATTTCTACCGGTGATAAAATTAAAGTTAATACCAGCGAACATAAATTTATGGGTCGTGCTGACTCTAAATAAATTTGATAAGCAAAATCTATAGGTAAAATATGACTGATAACCCCAATTGCTCTATTGGTACTCCTGGAAAAAAGTGGACTGATACAGAAAAGCAACAATGGTTTGAGCAACAAACAATTAAGCGTTCATATCAAGATGAGGTTGTTAACAAGATTAATGCTTTATCTTCTTTTTATGATGTTATCCAGTATGGCGCACTAACCATTGATGAACCGCGTTATCCGCTTTTTTCTCTAAAAAGCAAAAACTGGCAAGCGGACAGAAAAACCGTGTTGGTAACGGGTGGTGTTCATGGTTATGAAACCAGTGGCGTACAAGGAGCACTTCGTTTTTTGAAAAATGAAGCCGATGGGCAAGTTTCTCATTATAGTGACGCATTTAATATATTGGTTGTGCCATGCGTGAGTCCTTGGGGTTATGAAACTATCAATCGATGGAATCATAAAGCGCTAGATCCTAATCGCTCTTTTTATGCTGATAGTCCTGCACAAGAATCAGCAGCATTAATGGCATTTATCAGCTCACTTGAGGTGGAAATTTTTGTGCATGTTGATTTGCATGAAACCACGGACACGGATAACTCTGTGTTTAGACCTGCGCTTTCTGCACGTGATGCCATTGAACAAAAAGCTTGGGATATTCCAGACGGCTTTTATTTAGTCGGCAATACGCTTAATCCGCAAGCTGAGTTTCAATTAGCTATTATTAACGAAGTAGCAAAAGTGACTCATATTGCACCGGCAGATGAAGATGGCAAGTTAATCGGCGTGGAGTTAGAGCAATTTGGGGTAATTAACTATGCTGGCAGAGAGTTAGGCCTATGTATGGGCCTTACGGATGCGAATTATGTCACCACAACAGAAGTCTATCCTGACAGTCCCAAAGTTGATGATGAAAACTGCATAGTTGCTCAAGTGGCCGCCGTGACAGGGGCGCTAGACTATATACTCTCCAAGAATAATCAATAAAGTGAAATGCTAATAAAATGCAATTTTTTACTGAAATTAGTACAGTAAAAGCAGGTATCGAGCAGGCAAAAAAACGTCCTATTCAATCCTTGTTTGAAGAACATGAAAATAGAGCCGAAAATTTTAGTCTTGCTGCCGCCGGTCTATTTTTGGATTACTCAAAACAAAATATCAATGAAGATGAACTTAATAGTCTTATTGCTTGGGCAAAAGAAAATAATTTAGTTGATAAAATTAAGGGTATGTTTGCAGGTGATAAAATTAATCATACTGAGCAGCGCGCTGTTTTACATACCATATTAAGAGCGCCAAGAGAGGTTAAACAGCAGGTACTTACTGAACAGCTTAGTGAACAGGTTATTACTACTGAACAACATATGGTTAACATCGTTGATGAGGTCTATCAAGGTAAGCGCTTAAGCTCTACAGGTGCTAAGTTTACCAATGTTCTTGCCATAGGGATTGGTGGTTCATACTATGGTATTAAGGTTGGTCTTAGCGCCTTACATCCATACCATAGTACTGGCTTGCATGTACATGTATTAGCCAATGTTGACGGAGCAGGGGTAACCGAGAAGTTAGCCAAACTTAACGCCGCAACAACTTTGGTTGTGGTTATTTCTAAAACCTTCACCACACAAGAAACCTTACTGAATGCCAAAGCAATAAAAGATTGGATGTTGGCTGAGCTTAGCTCTTCTACCGCGCTTGAAAAGCAGTGGATTGCAGTAAGTAGTAATGTCGAGAAGGCACAAGAATTTGGTTTAAGCCCTGATAATATTTTACCCATGTGGGATTGGGTTGGTGGTCGTTTCTCACTGTGGTCAGCGGTTGGGTTGCCATTAGCTCTGGCTATTGGTAATGACAACTTTACTCGGTTAAAGCAGGGAGCTTACACAATGGATCAGCATTTTAAAGAGGCTGATTTTGAACGAAATATGCCCATACTAATGGCCTTAATTGGTATGTGGAATAGAAACGGGCTAGATTATCAGGCATTAGCCGTATTGCCATATGATCATGCATTAAGAGCGCTGCCCGGATACTTACAACAAACTGATATGGAAAGTAATGGTAAATCGGTATCAAACCAAGGTAAAAAATTACCTTGGTTAACTGCGCCTATCGTGTTTGGTCAAGAGGGTACAAATGGTCAACATGCATTTATGCAATTAATGCATCAAAGTGACGAAATTATTCCTACTGACTTTATTGTTGCTTTACAAGGTACTAGTGATTTTGAGGAAAATCATAAAGTGCTAGTGGCTAATTGTTTTGCTCAAAGTGAAGCCTTAATGCAAGGTAAAAGCTTGCAACAAGTTGAAGCTGAATTAAAGGAGCAAGGTGAAAGTGATGAAGAAATTCGGCGTGTCGCTTGTCACAAAACAATGAAAGGTAACACACCGAGTAACACCTTATTGATGCAATCTCTTTCGCCAGAAGCTCTTGGCGCTATTTTGGCCTTGTATGAGCATAAAATTTTTGTTCAAGGGGCTCTCTGGCAAATAAATTCTTATGATCAATGGGGAGTAGAATTAGGGAAGCATCTAAGTGAGCAGGTACTTGCATTAATGGCGGATAGTAGTCTTAGCCATCAAATGTCACCTTCTAGTGTTAACTTAATTAGAGCATTTGTACAAAAAAAGTAACAAAATAATTGCGTTAAATTACCCTAAATAAGCGTTAAAAAACTGTTCACTATTAACGCAATAAGGTAAAATATGTTTCGTTAAAAATGGGTTGTTTGTTAACTCATTGAATATTGAAATATACAGTAGAGTTATTTAAATTTTTATGAATGTATTAGTTGTTGATGATAAAAAAAGTGTTCGAGATTGTACTAGCCAAATTTTAATGGCTAAAGGGTACAACGTTGACACTGCTGTTAATGGTTTGGATGGTTTTGAAAAGGCTCAACAGGGCAATTATCAACTTTTTATTATTGATCATTTAATGCCGTTAATGAATGGTGTTTTATTAAGTAAAAATATTAAACAGCTTTCATCTTGCGTTTCTACGCCTATTTTATTTATTACCACACAAGCAAAATCAAGCGTAGAAAACCTACCTGAATTCTCCTTGTTTAGTCGTGTATTAACTAAGCCAATCAACGAAGCTGAGTTGTTATCTGCAGTTTCAACCTTGTTGCCAGAAAGTGCTTCTGATATTGCCCTATAAATCACTATAAATTTTCACTAAATTGCTTTATTCTTTAGCTCATTAACAATGTTAACCTTGGTAAAGAATAAATAATGAATGAACAGCAATTGCTGCAATTACAAGCCGCTATTAAAACAGTCCCTGATTACCCTGTACAAGGGATCCTTTTCCGTGATGTAACCAGTTTATTAGAAGATGCAGATACTTTTGCATTAACAATGCGTTTATTAACAGAAAAATATCAAAATCAAGGATTTACTAAGGTTGTTGGCACAGAGGCACGAGGCTTTTTATTTGGAGCACCATTAGCACTGGCTTTAGGTATTGGTTTTGTTCCTGTTCGTAAGCCTGGCAAGTTACCTCGGGAAACGTTTGAACAAGCTTATCAGCTTGAGTATGGTGAAGATGTGTTACAAATTCACCAAGATGCTTTAGCTCCAGATGACAAAGTATTGATTATTGATGATTTACTTGCCACTGGCGGTACCATTGAAGCAACGACTAAATTAATTCGACGTGTTGGCGCGCAAGTCAAGGATGCGGGTTTTGTTATTTCATTACCTGACTTAGGTGGTGAAAAGCGTTTGCAAGCATTGGATTTATCAATTTTCTCTCTTGTTCAGTATGATGGGGAGTAGGCTGGAGTAGTTATAACTAGCCGTAGCCGAAAATTATATTATTGAATTTATAAGAAGACAAACAGTATGAGCTATCAAGTATTAGCGAGAAAATGGCGACCTAAAAAGTTTGAAGAGCTGATGGGACAAGAGCACGTTGTTACCGTATTAGTTAACGCGCTGGCTCAGCAACGGTTGCATCATGCTTATTTATTTACTGGTACTCGTGGTGTCGGTAAAACCAGTATTGCTCGAATTTTTGCTAAAAGCTTAAATTGCGAAACGGGTATTACTGCCACGCCTTGTGGTCAATGCGATACCTGTTTAGAAATCGATCAAGGCCGTTTTGTTGATCTACTTGAAATCGATGCGGCATCTAAAACCAAGGTCGATGATACCCGTGAAATCCTTGATAATGTTCAATATGCACCGACGCGTGGTCGATACAAAGTTTACCTTATTGATGAAGTGCACATGCTGTCTCGCCACAGTTTTAATGCTTTACTTAAAACGCTTGAAGAGCCGCCTGAGCACGTAAAGTTTATTTTAGCGACCACTGATCCGCAAAAGTTACCAGTGACTGTGTTATCTCGTTGCTTACAATTTCATTTAAAAGCGTTAACGGTAAAGCAAATCGAAGCCAAACTTGAAGACATATTAACGCAAGAGCAAGTAGCTCATGAAGCTGGCGCGTTAACCTTATTGGCAAAAGCGGCTAGAGGTAGCATGCGAGATTCACTCAGTCTTACTGATCAAGCTATTGCCCAAGGACAAGGAAATATTGTTTTAGCCAATGTTGTACAGATGCTAGGTGGTATTAATCAAAATTGGATTTACAAAATTGTTATTGCTTTATTGAAGCAAGACGGTGAAGACTTGATGGCCATCACCGCAGACATCGCAAGCTGTGCGCCAAGCTATAATCGTTTGTTTGCTGAGCTCATCCAGCTATTTCATCAAGTTGCTATTTTACAAATGGTTGAACAGCACTTCGATTTATCGCCAGAGCATGCGCAGTTACTAAAAAAATTCAGTCAAGCAATGTCACCTGAAGACGTTCAGTTGTATTATCAAATTTGTGTTAATGGTCGTAAAGACTTACCTTATGCCGCAGATGAACAAGCCGCGTTTGATATGACTTTATTGCGATTGTTTGCGTTCAAGCCAATGCAGAAAGTTGACACGTCCATTGAGCAACAAGCAGTGACAAACGTAGCAGTTGATTTTGATAATGTTGAATTAACTGAGCCAGAAGCTTCTGAAAATATTACAGACGATTTTGTTGAGCCGTCGCAAGTTAATCAAAATAAGCAGATACCTGAGCCTGAGCAGACTGTTGATGTTCAACCTGAAAGTATTGAGCCACTAGACTTAGAAAGTGAAGCGCAACAAACAGAGCCCGAAGTGCAACTTGCTCAAGAGTTGCTAGCGATTGAGCAAGAAGCAGCTCAACTTCATGAGCCTATGCAGGAGCTAACCGATGAAAAACCTTCTACAAGTGTAGAAGGAGCTTTAATAGCAGAGCAAGCGAGTGAACAACAAACTCAAGTGGAGACATCTTCGGAGCAAAATGTTCAAGATAGTACGCTTTTTGATAGTCCTGTTGGTGCCGTGCTTGCGGGTCGAAATATGTTGCGTAGCAGAAAAAAACAATTGGAGCAGCAAGCAAAAAAGCCCCGTGACGTCACAGGGCGTCATGCAACAGCTCAAGAGTTTGATAGCAATGCTGAAAAGACTGCCAGCGAAAAGCAAGAAAGCAATAGTGTAGAGCTACCAGCGCCAGAGCAGCCTTATCAAGCCGAGCGCATAGATCCTGCAATTATCAAAAAAGCTAATCAAGTGGATCAATGGGCGCATATGATCGATTCGATGGAGCTAACGGCGCGTTTAAGACAATTAGCTATTCATGCGACGATTGATGAAAGCTCGACTGATCAGCATTTGATTTTATCTTTAGATCAAGCCACTAGACACTTATATACTGAGGTGGCACAGCAGCAATTGCAGCAAACTATTAGCCAGTATTTATCACAAGACATTAGGGTAACTATTAATTTAGTGGCAGAAACTGTCGCGGATCCATTCCAAATACAGTCACATATTAATGATAAACGTTATGATTACGCTAAAGAAGTGCTTGAAAAAGATGAGATAGTGCAAGCTTTACAGCAAAATTTTCAGGCAAATTTAGACGAAGAAACTATTACTGCGATTTAACAGATTTACTATCTTGTTCGTTAGCCCTTTTGCTATAATGCTGACAACGAGTTTTTAAATAATTTACTTTTTGGAGAATAATGATGATGAAAGGTGGCATGGGCAATTTAATGAAACAAGCCCAGCAGATGCAAGCAAAAATGCAAAAAGCACAAGAAGAGCTAGCCAATATGGAAGTTGTTGGTGAAGCCGGTGCTGGCATGGTTAAAGTGACGATGACTGGTAGCCATAGCGTTCGTAAAGTTGAGCTTGATGATAGCTTGATGGAAGATGATAAAGACATGATTGAAGATTTATTAGCTGCAGCAGTAAATGATGCAGTGCGTCGTGTTGAAGAGCAAAATAAAGATAAAATGGGCGCACTAACTGGCGGTATGCAATTACCTCCAGGGATGAAAATGCCGTTTTAATGCTTAAGTGCATGAATAAGCCGACTTTACTGTCGGCTTTTTTATTGGTGTTAATCAAATTATATTCACGAGTATTATTAGGGTTAAGGATTGAAATTCTTTGCCGTTAAATAAGTATGCTGTTTTTGGGTTTTATGTGTGAAGTAACAGAGTGATGAAATTTACCATTGGTTTTAGAAATGTAAAACATGAAGATATTGATTTTTTGTTGCGGTTGCGAAAACTGTCAATGACGGAGCATTTAGCTCACGCCAAAATAAAATTGACAGATAGCCAGCATCTTGAGCGCATAAAAGAGCATTATTATGAGTCGCATATTATTTTACGTGATCGCAAACCTATAGGGTTAATTAAATTTGGCGTGGTTTCGCTTAAAGGCACGAGCAAAAGTCTACATATTAGGCAATTGCAAATCTTGCCCGATTTTCAAGGACAAGGCATAGGCAGTAAGGTATTGAATGTTATTAAAAAGAAAGCGTTACAGTTGCAATTACCTATAACGCTTAATGTGCTATTGAAAAACCCTGCAAGAGGGCTTTATTTACGCCATGGTTTTCAAATAGAAGGCAAGAATAAAGTTGAATTTCAAATGCGCTGCCCACTTGCAGTTATTGCCAGCAAAACTGAATAGCTTAGCCATATATAAGCTTGTTGGTTAACCTATGTTTGTATACCTTTTTGCATAGGCTGCTTTATATCAAACTGGTTACCATGAGCTAATAGGGCTAATAGATAAGTCCTTTGCCTTTCACTAAATTTGTATCAATTCGTGATGGTGTTATTTTTCCGTCAACTAAAGGTTGTGTCGCAATAGCGATTGCTTTAATCACTTTATGCATAGAAGGTAAGTTTAAAGATGCTAAATCATCACTTACTTGATGATAATGTTCATCCTTATCGAGCTGGGTGCTACTAAAACTGTGGGCAGGAACACCAAGTCTTGCCAAGGTAGCGTTATCTGAGCGGTAAAATAAATCTTGCTCAGGGTAAGGGTCTTGATAAATTTTCATTGTGGTGTCAGCAAGGGCAGCATTTAATTGAGCACCTAAATCAGAGCGCTCCATACCTGTCATCCATACGGTTCCGGCACCAAACTTTGAAGGTTTGCCTATCATTTCAATATTGATCATGGCGGTTATCGTCTTTGCATCTAGTTGTTGAGAAAAATAGCGAGAGCCAAAGCCACCTATTTCTTCAGCGCTAAAAGCGGCAAACATTAAGGTGCGGCTGTTACCACCTTGCTTTGCAAAGTGTTGCGCTAAATTAATAATGGCTGCAGTACCTGAGGCATCATCATCTGCGCCATTATAAACAACATCATTACCTTCTTTATTCTCTTTTGTGCCTAAATGATCATAATGGGCGCTGTACAACACGACTTCATCTTTTTTAGTATTGCCGGGCAATACAGCTACAACATTGGTTAACTCTGTTGTTGAAATTGTACTACTGGCTTTTACGGATAAACTTTTTATGCGCTCAGCGGAAATGTCAGTTAAGGCAATAACAATAGCGCCACCTTGTTGAGAGCTAGGTTTAACGCTGTTAAGTTTTGTTATGCCTTGCGTAAAATAATGTTGATAGCGTTTGAACATATCTTGATGTGCTGGGTGTAATAGCACTATGTGTTGGCCGCCTTGAGCATTTAATTGGCGTAAGGCTGCACGCATATCATCGTCTTTACCTACAGTGTGGATTTCAACGTTAGATGGTTTTTTTTCTTTATTATTCATTGTCCAAATAAAGTTTTTGGCAGTACTGGCAAACGCGATATTGTCAGTGGCAATTACTTTATTATTCAAGCTCAATGCTATCGTTTTAGGTGTGATTGTTTTAACGCTATATTTTTGATAGAAACCATTATTGCCGGCAACGGGTGAGAGTCCAACTTCTTCAAAGCGTTTGGTGATATAGTCTGCTGCTTGATGAATGTCGTCAGAAAAATTACTTCGCCCCTTTAGCTCATCACTGGCTAAATAGGTGACATCTTTAGTGACTTGCGACAGTGATATGGTCGTCGATGTACCTTGAGCAGTACTCGTAAAACTAAGCGTTGCAACTACAAGAAAGCCCCATAATTTTTTATTTTTTATATTTAACATGTTTTTCCTTATAAACGTTCAACAACTAGGGGCTGTTGATCTTTCGAGATTGTTTTTGCAGCATTTTGTTGGGTATTTTATACAAGGCAGAGCCTTTGTAATCTGGTTGTTCAGGACATTATGCTCCTGCATTGTCTAACAAGCTACATCCATGTACCGTCACATAAAAAGGTGATAACGCCGTAAAAATGACCAACAAACGCTGCCCGAAGGGTTCGACTAAAAACGTTTTACTCTTTGTTGAGTAGTATTTGCTTAGAGTGACTAGGCTACACACTACTCGCCGCGATTAAAACGTTTTTATCTCGAACAAAATTTAACCGCGAAAGTTCAACAGCCCCTAACCGACAAGTTGTAATTTTTTGGTTTCAATTAACAATGATTGATCACCACAGCTTAGCCATAATTGCCCGTCTTGTATACTGCACTGAAATTCCATTGTTCTGGTTAATAACTTGGCTAAAGCGTCTGTAGTACTCGGCTCAAATTGCTCAACGCTTAGTTTACTGTATTTGCTTAAGGCCGATTGTGATTGAGACCACCAAGTCTCTACACTTGAGCCATAGCAATAGAGTTTGACTTGCTCTGCCTTATTACACGCTTTTTTGATGCGTTTCTCATCTATTTGCCCTAGCTCTATCCATAACGCAATTTCATCACTGTAGTTGATTTGCCAAAGGGCTGCTTCATCTTCATCGCTAACACCTTTGCCAAATTGTAAATCTGGATGGGCATTCAGCACATAACAAATTAAACGCACCATCAGGCGCTGTGGTGTTTCTGAAGGGTGTTGTGCTAGGGTTAGTTGCAATGAGTCGTAATAGTTACGATCCATATCGGCTAACTCAATATTCGCTTTATATATTGTTGCTTTAAGTGCCATGTTGCCTGCGTTATTTTAGTTTTATTATTTCGATAAACCTTTGTTGTTATAATAACAGTAAGTGAGCCTATAGGCGTTATATTTTCATAGTGAATAATTGGGATAAGAAGTATTAATTGAGTAAATGATTCAATAAATGATATGGTGCTAGCAATAAATTAGCTATTTTTCAGTGAGATTATCATGTCAATCCAATCTTTTATTCCGCCGCAACGCACGTTGATGGGACCAGGCCCCTCTGATGTTAGCCCTAGAGTTTTATCTGCACTTGCCAGACCGACAGTTGGCCATCTTGACCCTACTTTTGTAGGTATGATGGACGAAGTTAAGTCATTGTTACAATATGCTTTTCAAACCAAAAACACTTATACAATGGCAATTTCAGC
>JAPHTO010000127.1 GCA_026196955.1 Colwellia sp.
GGCAGTTGACCTTGCGCTTACTAGACGTCCGTTTGAAGATTGTGTTGAATTGCTATGGGGGGGGGCTTTACCTACACAAACAATGCGCTGGGGGGCACAGGCTATACCAGCGTCATATACTCAATTTCTTGATGCCATTTCAACCACAGCTAACTCAAACAATACCCGACGGTTATTTGCTCTTTGTGTCGAAGCATTAGCTTCAAGTAAAGGAGTTAATGCTGAGTTTAGCTCTGGTGCATCGGTATTAGCAGCACGTCAATTGCTGCAAGTGTTAGCCTCTGCAATGGGGTTCTTGCGAAAAACTCCAATCTTTGGGGCTATTACAGAGGAGATGTCATTTGCAGAGTCATTATGTAATAACCTTGATATAGAGCCTAATTCAGACAATATTCAGTTACTCAATGCGACATTGATTATTTGTGCTGATCACGAACTTGCTCCTTCAACTTTCATTGCTCGCATTGCTGCTTCTGCGGGAGCTGATATATATTCTTGCGTTTGTGCTTCTCTTGGTGCTTTTGAGGGAATGTTTACAGGCCATGGTTGTGATCTGGCAGAAGACACGTTACGTAAATATGATACACCAGAAAAGTATATAAAATACTTGCAACAATTAATGCAGCGAAAACAGCCTCTGCCTGGTTATAATCATGCAATTTATCCTGATGGAGACCCTCGCACTAGATTTTTGCTAAGTATTTTATATGAGCAAGCAAGAACTAATGAGCGGGCAGAAGTTGTTCTAGAGTCAATTCGTCAAGCACGCAGTAAACTTCAAGTAACACCTAGTTTGAATGTTGGCTTGGCTGGTTTGGTGGTGGCATTAGGTATGCCACCTCATAGTGCAGGTGCATTGATGGCACTAGGGCGAACAGCTGGTTGGATAGCACATGTCTTTGAGCAGAGGCTTGCGGGTTTTCTTGTACGTCCACGTGCTGATTATACAGGCCCTTCTGGTGGTCGAGCATTATAAATAGGTAATGTGTTTATAGAGTATGTTGATTACTAATCAATGTTGATCGTTGGTAAGCTTCAAAGTAATCTGCTGAACGATTAGAAGCACTAACATTTTATGTTTAAATCACGCAAGCTCTATAAGTAACTGATGCATTATTGATATGAATTCTAAATGCTTAACGATAACTACCTAAGTTAGTAGATGTAAACTATAATCGGAGCATGGCTCAAAGTTACCACTGATGAATAGTGATACGTCCTATAACGATATTATGGCTCATATAATTGAAGTGATAGAAAACCCAGAAATTGTGAAAGTAACATATAAACATGGTGTGACTATGGAGGAAAGGCTAAATGTTGTTCATGAGGTTTGTTTGGATTTTTTTATTGCCACTAGGTTAAAGTTAATCATTGATGTTAGATTAGCTAGTCAAGAAATGTCTCCTGTAGAGCAAACTATTTTTGGTAAATATTTAGCTTCAAGAGAAGAATTAAATAAGGTTAAAGTAGCTATTATTTCTAATCAAGCACAAAATATTAATCAAGTGATAACACAAGAGTCTTTGGCGTTAGGTCACCAGATAAAGCACTTTAATATAGAACAACAAGCTGTCTCTTGGCTTAAGGGTATTCAACAGCCTTAGATGTCATGTAGGTAATAAAGATGCTTTAATAACTGTTAGCAATGTTAATCCTTGTCCACACCCTCTAATTTTTCACAACATTTGTACAGTGAATGATAACTTTTACTCTGCTTAATTGATAAAAATCAGGCAGCTAAAAATAATTAGCTTTTAAATAAAAAAATCACTCGAATTTGATCGTGTCTCCCTATAGAATTACTCCCTTAATTAAATTTTTAAACTCTAAGATGGAATGAATATTTAGTATTCGTTTTGTCTTAGAAATGCGCAATCAATAGGATTTTTCATGGCAGGTGTAAATAAAGTAATAATCGTTGGTAACTTAGGTAAAGATCCTGAGGTACGTTTTATGCCAAATGGTGGCGCAGTAGCTAATATTACCGTTGCAACTTCTGATACATGGAAAGACAAGCAAACAGGTGAGCAAAAAGAAAAAACGGAATGGCACCGTGTAGTCATGTTTGGCAAGTTAGCAGAAATTGCTGGCGAGTACCTTAAAAAAGGTTCAAAAGTGTATCTTGAAGGGCAACTGCAAACACGTAAGTGGACTAACCAGCAAGGCCAAGATCAGTACACCACAGAAATTGTTTTACAAGGCTTTAATGGCGTAATGCAAATGTTAGATGGTAAGTCATCTGGTCAGGGCGGCTTCCAAGGTCAACAACAAGGTGGTTTCTCTCAACAAGGTCAGCAACCAGCTCCTCAACAACAGGGCGGTTTTGCTCAACAAGGGCAGCAACCAGCACCTCAACAACAGGGCGGTTTTGCTCAACAAGGCCAGCAAC
>JAPHTO010000064.1 GCA_026196955.1 Colwellia sp.
AACTTACCTGCCAGAGTGATGCTTTTACTCCATTTGGCTGGCAATGCTAATTGATGGCTAGCAAGTAACGGCACTAATTGTGATAAATCGGTATTGAGCTTAGCAGTAAAACTATCGCCATTGGGGATAAGCTCAGCAGCTATAATATTGCGCTGTTCACTGTCTTTTAAGGCAAGGTTTATGGTGCTTTCGTTTGCGTCAAGTTGACCATAAATTACCGTCTTTTGGGGATTATTTAGTTGAGAAAAAGGCAGGTAAGTGAACGATTGGATTGCTATCGGTAGTGGTAAAGAAAATTGTGCTATTTTTGACAAGTAATGCTCAAGGTTATCACCTTCAATGGGAGATTGTTCAGCGTCGGCTTTTGCTAACAATTTTGCCTTGGCGTTAATTGTCATCGCTTCAACATTAATCGCACTTACTTGAAAGGTTGAAGATAACTGTATGTTAGCATTGGTAAGCTCTATATCTGCTTGCGGGGTGTTTAGGCAGGCTTTACTAACAAATATATTTAAAGAAGAGGTTAAGTTGAAATCAATGCAGTTTAGCTGTGCACTATGCGCCAATAAGTAGTTATTAAGGCTATAAACGGCAATTTGCTTACGAGCAAAAAAAACTAAACTTATTATAAGTATAGATATCAATATAAAGGCTAATGTTATTTTGATAAATCGCACTTAACAACCTTGGTGATAAGGGGTTAATGAACAGTGAGGTCTCTTATTACTTTGCATCTAATTTGTTGTATTTGCAGGTTAATATGCAGTTAATTATATCAGAAAAATACCAACAGCAGATTATATATATTTTTTACCTATAGATGTTTTAATTAACTTGCTAAAATTGTGTTTCTCATCATTTTTATTATACCCAGTTATTTCACCATGCGTTTATTAAAGTCTACCATTCACCCTAACATTATTGATATGTCTGCAAAAAGTTTTACCCGAAAAGCTACGCGAGCCATAGTGTTAAAGGGAGAGAACATCCTTCTACTTTATACCAAACGTTATCATGATTACAGTTTGCCCGGTGGCGGTATTGATGAAGGTGAGAGTAATATCAATGGCCTTATTCGTGAGTTAAAAGAGGAAACTGGCGCCAGAAATGTGCAAAATATTCAAGCGTTTGGTTTGTACGAAGAATTCAGACCTTGGCATAAAACAGGTTTTGATATTGTCCATATGCAATCTTATTGTTATCTATGCACCATAGACGATGAATTACGAGATCCTGAGCTTGAGTCGCATGAAATAGATAATGGCATGCACCCTATTTGGATGAATATTCATCAGGCTATTCGCCATAATGAACACACTATGGCAAATAGTGATAAAAAAGGTCTGTCAATTGAGCGAGAAACTTTTTTATTAAAACGGATAGTGAGTGAACTTATAGAAAGCCCTGAAAAAGCTTTATGCGGTTAGTATTATTCTTTATCACTTGCGCTTTACCCTTTGATATCATTAATCGCGGTGATTTTTCGCCAATGAATAAATGAAAAGTATCGCACAGCGCTTGGGGCGTGGGAAATAAGGCCTGAGATAAGAATAATAGTCACTAATATATGCCAAGCATAATGAGGGTAGAAAAACAGTGCTACTAATAAAGAAAATTTAACATACATCACCAAGGCTCTAATTTGTATAAACCAAATTAAATTTGTTAATGCTTCTAATGCCAGCAAACCTATACCGCTAAGAATTGCTATAGCCCAGTAAATAACTAAGTTTTCAGCAGTTAAGCTTGTGGCGAAAACGCCAGCAATACCAACTAAATGAATACTTCTTAACGATATTTTAAGCCAACGCTTTCCTTTAAAGTTTGGGATAAGAGAGCTTTTCATCATAGTAGATCCAAATAATAACAGTAGCTACTCAACTTTAAACGAATAGCTTACCCAGCATCTTTACTGAGCTAAGGGAAAATAATAAGGAGTATTATACCTCATTGCTTATAAGCATTAACAAATGAAAAATCAGTAATACAAATTAGAGCAGCTGAATTACTACAGCTACCTCTGGTTTACTGATGTCAGCAATAGCTGATATATGTTCTTTGCCGCAGGACCCGTTTTTGCACCTTTAGGTAAAGTAAGGTGCAATGGAACCTGATAACAGTTTGCATATTCAATATTGAGAATAACAACCTGCTCATCACTATAGTTTTCAATAATGTGCTTGGGAAAGCGACAGTAACCCAAACCCTGTTTGACTGCTTGCCAAGCATGATCGAAGTTGTCTACAGTTATGCGTTGATTTGATTTCAGCCAACCGACATTTTTTTTGTCATTTTTCCCTAAATCTCTAACGACAATTTGTCTATTTACCGTCAAATCGGCTAAACAAAGTTCAGGCTTATTCGCTAAGGGGTGATTTATTGCGGCAACAGGTAGCATAGTAGCTATACCAAACGATTCACAAGGGTAATTAGTGATGGGGAGAGTAATAATAGATATATCAGCATTTGCTTCTTCAACCATACTCTGTGTTTTTGATAAAGAGGTTTCAACGATTTGGATTGAAGTTGAACTGTTTTGCGTAAAAAACGTTTCCAAAGGCTGATATAACCATTTTCGATCACACAAATGATCTATGGCAATTACCACCTCTGACTCAGCACCTTGTGCTAATTGAGTACTAATGTCTTCGAGTACTTTAGCTTGTTCAATCATTGAATGAGCGCGACGAAGTAAAGACTTTCCATCGTCAGTAAGTATAGATCTACGACTAGCAACTTTAAGCAAAGAAACGTCTAGCTGCTCTTCAAGCTTCTTCAATGAGTAAATCAAGGTAGTATGACTCTTGTTTAACTGCAATGCCGCAGCTTGAATACTGCCTGCTTTATCTACCTCAAGTAAGGTAGCCCATTGCTCTAAGGTTGTTTTAAGTCTCATCGGTCTAATTTCTCCACAGTTAGTGACGGTATTATGAACTTTTATGTCTAATTTTTATAGGTATTATGCTTATTATCTCAAGGAAAAAGAAAAGCATAGGCTTGGAAGCTAAATTACCTTGCTATTTAGTTAATCACAGGAGAAAAAACTATGAATAAATTACTTCAAGTAGATTTTAATTACTCAGGTCCATTTGGTGAAGAAATGGCTAATCAATTGGTTGGCTTGGCAGAATCAATTAACGCTGAGCCAGGGGTAATTTGGAAAATCTGGACAGAAAGTTCAAAAGACCAACTTGGTGGTGGTGTATACCTTTTTGAAAATGAAGTTTTTGCACAATCCTATTTAGAAATGCACACTGCACGTTTAAAAGGAATGGGGATACAAGAAGTAAGAGGGCAAATATTTGATGTTAATGTTTCTTTATCAACAATTAATAAAGGACCAATAGTTAAGTTAGGAGAAAGCGATGAATAACAAAGTCTTTTTATCAACTCATGCGATAATTTACACCACATTTGCTATTGCATTGTTCTTTATGCCACACGTTTTATGGCCAGTTTATGGTGTTGAGTTGAATGATCAATATGCTCATTTTTTGTCGCAACATAACAGTATATTCTTAGGAGGAATAGGTGCAATCACTTGGCTTTTAAAGGACATTGAAGCAGGTAAAACTGCTAAAAAGTTTGTTCTTGCACTATTTATTACAAACATTTTGGGCGCTGTTATTACATTGTATGCTGCTTTGACGGGGATTTTTACTGGTTTTGGCTGGAGTGACCCTATTTTCTTTAGCCTACTTTCACTACTAAGTTATTTTCAGTTTGCAAAACAATAGTTGATAAACCATATTTGAGTAACTAAGTTATTTAATTGTTAAGCCATACTAGCCTACAGGTTAGCAAACTTAATAAAAGTTAAAGATTAATAATTAGCAAATTAAACAAGGAAAGGGCGATGAAAATTAAAGATATAGTTGTGCTTAAACCAATAAATTTAACTAATTTTTTAATGGTAGTAGTCGTATTGTTTTTATTATTTATTCTGCAGTTCGCTTTGGTTGTTATTCAAACGAAAATTTAGCTGTTGAGTTATTACAAAAACTAAGAAACTCATCTTCTGAAGAATATATTAAGGAAGAGATAAATTCGATACTTTATCTTGGTATTAGCGATACTTGTAATGACATGGAAGAGCCAGAGTTTTCGCTAAGCTATGCGATAAATTATCACGAGAATTAGCTTAATGTAAATTCAAAAAATTATACACAGATTGGAAAATACTTAACTAAAATATCAAACAGAAGAAAAGTTTACCTTATTGAGCAAAATTAAAAATTATGAGATGATTCGGGCTTATTGAAATATTTTGTTGGTAACTTGTGACTTCTCACCTTTCTAAAACATTACTGGTATTGCTAGTCTGTTTGGCCTTTGTTGGTCAGGCAATGGCGTCTACTGTTATGTCTTATCATATGATGAGTATGCAAGGAATGAGTGGACAAGAGCCTGCGCACAATATGTCAATGATGGATCACAGTAACCACAATATGGCCAATGCTTCTTCAGATACTGCAAATGAATCGACAGAAGATTGCTGTGTTAAAACGTGTAGCTGCTTTGCTGGCGGTTGCTCAAGTGTGGCTGCTTTTATTAATGAGGCAGAGCATAACCCTGCTGTTGATTTATCATTTCGAATATTCTCCCACTCGCACTTTGCACAAAGCCAACAACTCACATCCCTTTATAGACCTCCAATACTGAGCTAATTACAGAATAATTGTGTCCAAAATTTGGCGCATTTATAAAACAATTTCTGTATTAGGCTTTTTTGATCTCGCCTTTAAACAAATAACGAAAGAATCAGAAATAACCTAATTGATTAATCATTAATTGATATCCCTGTTGGAGGGGTTATGTTTTCAACTAAATTAACGCTAAAGTGCTGTGCCACTTTTGTACTTGTTATCATATTGACAAGCTGCTCAGATAATACCAAAGATAATACCAAAACGGCTGACTCAGCTAAAACACAAATTACGCAGCAGCAAGCGATTGCTTTAGCGGTGTATAAAAGCCCAACTTGCGGTTGTTGTAAGAAATGGATCAGCCATATTGATGATAATGGCTTTCAATCAAAAGCTCATAACGTTCAAGATATCTCTTTTATTAAAGAAAAATATAGCATTGCACCTAGATATCGCTCTTGTCATACCGCCATTTCAAAAGAGGGATATGTTTTTGAAGGACATGTTCCAGCCAAATTCATCCAACAATTTTTAAAAGAGCAACATGGTAAAGACATTATCGGTTTGTCTGTTCCTGCGATGCCACTAGGCTCACCAGGTATGGAGGTGGACGATATGTTTCATCCATACAAGGTATTGCTTTTAAAGTCTGATGGCTCTTATGAGGTCTATGCCAATGTTCAATCTTATGAGGAGCAGTTTTAATGATTTACTCGATAAAAAGTGGCATTAAATTCAGCACCGTAACTCTGGCATTTGCTCTTTTTTCGCTAAGTGCTGCTCAGGTAAATGCGGATATTTCATTGTCTTTTGAGTCCGCAATTAAAGTGGCTCAAAAGAATGATCCTTGGTTAACAGGTAATATGCATAAGCAAAAAGCGGTAGAAGTGATGAGTACAGCCGTAAGTACACTGCCCGATCCAAAAGTTTCTATTGGTTTAGCCAATTTACCCACCAATGGCTTTGATTTTGGCCAAGAAGGCATGACGCAAGCTAAAGTCGGCATTTCTCAAATGTTTCCTCGTGGTGATACCTTGGCAATAAAAAGTGAGCAACTCAAGATTGAAAGTGAAGCCTTTCCCTACCAACGACAAAATCGTGAGTCCAAAGTTGCGGTAACCGTTGGTAGCTTGTGGCTTGATGCTTATCGTGTTCAACAAAGTATTGCTCTAATAGAAAAAAACAGGGCACTTTTTGAACAATTAGCAGATGTTGCAGAAGCGAGTTACTCATCCGCGCTAGGTAAGACACGCCAGCAAGATATTGTGAGGGCACAGCTAGAACTAACGCGGCTGGAAGATCGTTTAGATCTTTTAGCGCAACACCAAAATCGCTATGAGGGCATGTTGTCACAGTGGCTAACTTCACTTTCAACTGAGCATGGCTCTCAAGGTGATGTACATCTAGAGAGCGAATTTACACTTCATAATATAGTGTTGAGTAAGCAATTACCGCAAATAGAGCTGCTTAACCGTAACTTGGTGTTAGATGAAAACTGGTTACAGCCTAGTAAATTAGTGACGTATTTTTCAAAGCACCCTTCGCTTGTGGCTATTGAAAAGAAAGTGAGCGCAACGAAAACAGGTATTAAGCTGGCTAAACAAAAATATGAGCCAGAATGGGGCGTCAATGCGAGTTATGGATATCGTGCTGATGATCCAATGGGCAGTAGCCGAGCAGACTTATTTTCAGTAGGCGTCACTTTCGATTTGCCACTTTTTACGAAAAACCGGCAGGATAACGAAGTTAAATCAGCAATATCAAAAACTGAAGCGGTTAAAACAGAGAAGTTATTACTGTTAAGACAATTACTCGCTTCTTATTCAAGTGCTAAAGGTCGTTTATTACGTTTAAAAGATCGGCAGGCCTTGTATGCCTCAAAACTAATCCCTCAAACTCATGATCAAGCAGAAGCCGCTTTAACCGCATATACCAATGACGATGGTGATTTTGCCGAAGTTGTTCGTTCGCGTATCGCTGTGTTAAATGCTGAAATAGATGCGTTAACACTTAACGTGGCAGAGCAAAAACTCATACTCGAGCTGAATTATCTTTTTGTTGGCAGTATCAACACAGCACATCACAAAATGAATGTAGCAAATAATAGCTCATTCGCTGTTATTTCTGGAGAAGAATAATGAGTAATAATATAAAGCCAGCCATGGTTGGAGTGGTGATAGGCGGACTACTAACGTTAGGAGCAATCAATCTTTTAGCCCCGTCAGGCTCTGAGCACGCAAATACTTCAGTAAGTGATGAAAAGAAACCACTTTATTGGGTAGCCCCAATGGATGCAAACTATAAAAAAGATAAACCCGGTAAATCGCCTATGGGAATGGATTTAGTGCCTGTCTACGATGATGGGGGCAAGGGGCCTGATGAAGGCCCTGGAACCATTCGAATATCTTCTAATGTCATTAACAACCTTGGGGTTAGAACGGCCTTAGTCAGTTATAAATCCTTACACACTGAAATAAAGACCGTTGGCTATGTTACTTACGATGAAGATAGGTTAGTTCACATTCACCCGCGTGTACAAGGTTGGATAGAAAAGCTTCATGTCAAAGCAATTGGTGATCCGGTTAAAAAGAATCAGCCGTTATACGAAATTTACTCCCCAGAATTAGTGAATGCCCAAGAAGAATTGCTTTTGGCAATAGGCCGTAAAAATAGCCGATTGATTAGCGCGGCGGAAAATCGATTGGCCGCTTTACAGCTACCTAAAGCAGCCATTGTGAAATTGAAAAAAACAAAAAAAGTACAACAGACAATTACATTTTATTCACCGCAAAATGGGGTGGTAGAAAATTTGAAAATTCGTGAGGGCTTCTTTGTTAAGCCTGGCTCTACCTTGATGTCTATTGGCGATTTGTCAGAAGTTTGGGTGGAAGCTGAAGTGTTTGAAAGACAAGCAGGACAAGTCAAAACCGGCACACCCGTAACAATGACACTGGATTATTTACCGGGTAAAGCTTGGCAAGGTCAAGTTGATTATATTTATCCGACGCTGGACGCTAAAACTCGTACGGTGAAAGTACGCCTTCGCTTTAACAATGAAACGGGTGAATTTAAACCAAATATGTTTGCACAAATTGCTATTCACACCACGGCTGATGAGCAAGCGCTATTGATCCCTAAAGAAGCGTTAATTAGAACAGGTAACCAAGATAGAGTGGTGCTTGCCTTGGGCGAGGGCAGCTTTAAATCGGTTGCGGTATCGGTTGGGCGTTTCGACAGTGAAAATGTTGAAATATTAGCAGGACTCAAAGAAGGCGAAAAAATTGTCAGCTCTGCGCAGTTTTTATTGGATTCAGAGTCAAGTAAATCTTCTGACTTTAAACGCATGCACAGTGATGAAACTGAAAGCGCCATGAGTGGTATGGCAATGAACAATATGGACATGGCTGAAAACGATACTGGTGTCAGCTCTGCAACAGCGACGGGAACCATTAATTCATTAATGATTGCTCATGGCATGATCAATATCAGTCGTTCAGCGATTGAAAAATGGAATAGGCCTGCGGCGACAGTCGACTTTGTTACCGCTGATGGCGTGAGTTTAGAAGGTTTCAATCAAGGAATGGCGGTGAAATTTACCTTCGAAGTAAGAAACGGCAACTTTGTGATTGTTGAGATCTCGCCACTCACGAGTGTTGAGCAAGCGAATAACGCTTCTGATGAAGAAGCCGTTATAGATCACTTAAACCATTAAGGTAGGAGTTATTAAATTATGATTGCTTCTATTATACGATGGTCAGTGGCTAACCGATTTTTTGTCTTATTGGCGACATTTCTGCTTGTTGGCATAGGGTTATATTCTGTCAGCAAAACCCCTATTGATGCACTGCCTGATTTATCCGATGTGCAGGTTATTATTAAAACTAGTTACCCTGGACAAGCGCCACAAGTGGTTGAAGATCAGGTTACTTACCCCCTAACAACAGCCATGCTTTCAGTACCTGGTGCAGTTACGGTACGCGGATATTCTTTTTTTGGTGACTCTTATGTCTATGTTATTTTCGATGAAGATACTGACTTATATTGGGCACGCTCAAGAGTGCTTGAATATTTAAGTCAAGTTGCCCCAAGTTTACCCAGCAATGCTCGCCCTCAGCTAGGGCCTGACGCAACTGGGGTTGGTTGGATATATTTGTACGCCTTGACCGATAAAACGGGTCAACACGATTTAAGTCAATTGCGCAGTTTGCAAGATTGGTTTTTAAAGTATGAGTTACAGACGGTTGCAGGCGTCTCTGAAGTGACCGCATTAGGTGGCATGGTTAAGCAATATCAAGTCAGAATTAATCCCGATAAATTAAGGGCTTTTGGTATTCCACTTTCCCATATTCAAATGGCAATAAAGCAAGGTAATCAAGAAATTGGCGCTTCGGTTGTTGAGATGGCTGAAGCCGAATATATGGTTAGAGCGACTGGCTATTTGAAAAGTGTTTCAGACTTAGAAAACATCCCCTTAGGTGTCAACGAAAATGGTACGCCATTATTGCTAAAAGATGTTGCTGATATCGGTACTGGTCCACAGATGCGTCGAGGCGTTGCTGAGCTTAATGGCGAAGGGGAAACGGTTGGCGGCATTGTTGTGATGCGTTTTGGTGAAAATGCACAGCAGGTGATAAACGGCGTTAAAGAAAAACTTGAGCAACTCAAGAAAGGTTTGCCAGCAGGAGTAGAGATAGTACCGGTTTATGATCGTTCAGCCTTAATCGAAAGGGCAGTGGATAACTTAGCCTTTAAACTACTGGAAGAATTTGGCGTGGTAGCACTGGTTTGCGTGATTTTCTTATTTCATGTTCGTTCTTCGTTAGTGGCGATAGTGAGCTTACCGGTCGGTATTTTAACGGCATTTATTGTCATGCATATGCAAGGGCTTAATGCGAATATTATGTCACTTGGCGGGATCGCTATTGCGATAGGGGCAATGATAGATGGCGCTATCGTGATGATAGAAAATATGCACAAGCACATGGAGCGACTCTCTGTGCAAGGCAAAGCCTTAACCAACGAAAATCGTTGGCAACTTGTTATAGAGTCGGCTAGCGAAGTAGGGCCGGCGTTGTTCTTTAGTTTATTGATTATTACCGTGAGTTTTGTGCCTGTTTTTACTCTAGAGGCACAAGAGGGACGTATGTTTGCACCATTGGCGTTTACCAAAACGTATGCCATGGCTGCTGCTGCCGCCTTAGCGATAACCTTAGTGCCAGTGCTAATGGGCTATTTCATTCGAGGTAAAGTTTTACCTGAGCATAAAAATCCGGTTAATCGTTTTTTGACTTTTATTTATTTGCCAGCGTTAAAAACTGTGTTGCGTTTTCCAAAAACTACTTTAGTTGCCGCGCTTGCTGTACTTGCTGTTGGGAGTTATCCGCTTGATAAAATTGGTAGTGAATTTATTCCGCCACTCGATGAAGGCGATCTCATGTATATGCCAACAACGTATCCGGGGATCTCAATCGGTCAGGCACGTCAGTTATTACAACAAACGGATAAGCTGATTAAAACAGTGCCTGAAGTGAAAACCGTTTTTGGTAAGGTTGGGAGAGCAGAAACAGCGACTGATCCTGCGCCGCTCACCATGATCGAAACCTTCATACAGTTAAAGCCTCGTTCAGCCTGGCGAGAAGGGGTTACCACCGAGAGTTTGAAAAAAGAATTGGATGCCCTAGTTAAACTTCCTGGTGTAACTAACGCATGGGTTATGCCGATTAAGACACGTATAGATATGTTAGCAACAGGCATTAAAACCCCTGTCGGTATTAAGGTGGCTGGCCCCGATTTATCGGTGATCCAAGATATTGGTAAACAGCTTGAAGTCATTTTAAACGATGTATCTGGTACGGCATCTGTTTATTCAGAGCGTGTTGCTGGTGGTCGGTATGTGAAGGTTGATATTCAACGGGCAAAAGCGGCGCGCTATGGCTTAAATATTAGCGAGATCCAACAAGTTGTTGCTACAGCCATTGGTGGTATGAATGTAACCAAAACGGTTGAAGGGTTAGAGCGATATCCTGTTAGTTTACGTTACCCTCAAGACTATCGCGATTCTCCTGAGCAGTTGTCGTTACTACCGATAGTGACACCTAACGGGCAACGCATTTCATTAGGAGATGTTGCTAATGTGCTGATAGAAGATGGTCCTCCGGGTATTAAGTCAGAAAACGCACGTTTAAACGGTTGGGCCTTCGTTGATATTGAAGGTGTTGATGTTGGTACCTATGTTGTTGAGGCACAAAAAGTAGTTGAGGATAAGCTAAAATTACCTGCGGGTTACTCAATTACATGGGCGGGGCAGTATGAATATATGCAACGCGCCAAAGCTAAGTTGACGTATGTTGTGCCATTGACCTTATTTATCATCATCATTCTTCTTTATCTGAACTTTCGAAATATTACCGAAGTGGCAATGATCATGGGCACTTTACCGCTAGCGATGGTGGGGAGTATTTGGTTGATGTATCTACAAGGATTTAATTTTTCAGTTGCTGTTGGCGTGGGTTTTATCGCTTTAGCAGGGGTTGCGGTAGAGATTGGTGTGATCATGTTGGTTTATTTGAATCAGGCAATTGATGCGATGAAGGATACATGCGCAGCTGAAAATAAAGTGCCAACTAAAGCCGATTTAGCCAACGCGGTATTAGAAGGTGCTGGCATGCGTGTACGTCCAGTGATGATGACCGCGGCTGCGATTATTGTTGGTTTATTACCTATTTTATATGGCACTGGAACTGGCTCAGAAGTGATGAGTAGAATTGCCGCTCCTATGGTGGGTGGTATGGCTAGTGCGGTGATCTTAACCTTATTGGTATTGCCGGTAATTTACTATCTTGTACAAATCTCAAGGTTAAAAAAATAATCTAGTGTTTAAGGGCTATTGATCTTTCATGTTTAACTTTAATTAACAAAGTGGGCATTTCTTTATACAAAATGCTGTAAAAGGCGGATCAGCTATGATTCGCCTTTTTGTGAATGTTTTCATTAACTGATATACAATTATTACAGAACAGATAATAAAAATATCAACATACTGATTTTGAGTTGAAAACGAGAGTAGGCAAATGAACGCAAACGGCAAGGAACAATCAACAGAGAAAACAATAACACTTTTTGTTGACAATAAAAAAAAGTTACCCGGGGCATTATTGCCTATATTGCATGACATTCAACAGCATTTTGGCTATATCCCACAACCTGCGATAGTCATTATTGCTCAAGGTTTACAGCAAACGGAAGCCGAAATTTATGGGGTGATTAGCTTTTATGCGCATTTTCATCTTGAACAACCCGGTCGACATATAATCGAAGTTTGTCGGGGGGAAGCATGTCAGGCTATGGGCTCAACAGCATTAGAGCAAGCAATAAAGAGCCAGTTAGGAGTGGATTTTGGACAAACCACCGCTGATAAAAACTATACCCTAGAGCCAGTATATTGTTTAGGTAATTGTGCTTGTTCGCCATCGATAAAAGTGGGGCGTAAAACCTATGGTCGAATGAGCAGCAGTAAATTTGCCAAGCTAATTAAAACACTGTCGCTATACCAACTTAACCTTGGCGAGGAGCGATAAAATGACGACTACATTATATTTACCTATAGATACCAGTGCAATCGCTATGGGTGCAGACGATGTGGCGAAAGCGCTTTGTTTTCAAACTGAAAAGAATCAGCAAGCCATTAACCTTATTCGTAATGGCTCCCGTGGCCTTTTTTATCTTGAGCCTTTACTGGAAGTACAAACAGAGCAAGGCCGTGTTGCTTATGGCCCTGTAACTGTTGATGATGTTGAATCTTTGCTTGCTCAAGGTGTGCTTGAGGGCAATGCAGATCATCCTTTGTATTTAGGCTTAACGGAAGATATTCCTTATTTGGCAAAACAACAGCGTTTAACCTTTAAGCGTGCAGGTATTATTGATCCTTTTAGTATTGATGATTATCTTGCCCATGACGGTTTTACGGGGTTAAGTAATGCGATTGCGCTTTTAAAGCAAGATAGCAACAGTATCGTCGATGAAATTAAAACATCAGGACTTCGTGGCCGCGGTGGAGCAGCCTTCCCCACAGGAATAAAGTGGCAAACGGTACTCGATGCAAAAACAACCTCAGCTGAACAGCAAAAATACATTGTTTGTAATGCTGACGAGGGAGATTCGGGGACTTTTTCAGATCGCTTGTTAATGGAAGCTGATCCGTTTAGTTTAATTGAAGGTATGATTATTGCCGGCCTTGCTGTTGGTGCAACGCAAGGCTATATATATCTGCGCTCTGAATATCCACAAGCACAATTTATACTCGAAAAAGCGATTGCCAGTGCCTATCAACATCAATATTTAGGTGACAATATACAAGGAAGCGGGCAGCGCTTCGATCTCGAAGTTCGCTTAGGTGCCGGGGCTTATATTTGTGGTGAAGAAACCTCATTGCTTGAAAGCCTCGAAGGAAAACGTGGGCTTGTTCGCGCTAAACCTCCGTTACCTGCGATTGAAGGTTTATTTGGCCAACCAACGATTGTTAATAATGTTATTAGCCTAGCGACAGTGCCCATCATTTTAGCCAAAGGCGCTGCCTATTATCAACATTTTGGCATTGGGCGTTCGCGCGGCACTTTACCTTTTCAACTGGCAGGTAACATCAAGCAAGGCGGCTTGGTTGAATTAGCTTTTGGCACCACCTTAGCTGATATTTTACATGACTTTGGTGCGGGCACCTATACTGGTGAGCCAATCAAAGCCATTCAAGTGGGGGGGCCATTAGGGGCTTATTTGTCAGAGTCACAATGGCAAACGCAACTTGATTATGAAGCCTTTTCAGCTATCAACGCGGTACTTGGGCATGGTGGTATTGTTGTCTTTGACAATAGTGTCAGCATGACAGAGCAAGCGCGCTTTGCGATGGAGTTTTGTGCGGTGGAATCCTGTGGTAAATGTACCCCATGCCGTATCGGCTCGACGCGAGGCGTTGAGGTAATCGATAACATGATAATCGCTTCACAACAAGATTCATCGAATGAGCAAAGCGTCGCACTTAACGAGCTTTTGGTCGATTTATGCGACACCATGATTGATGGTTCACTCTGTGCAATGGGGAGTATGACCCCAATTCCAGTTAAAAGCATTATGACTCACTTTGCCGATGACTTTATTAGTGATATGCCTGTTCATCATGCTGAAAAAGTCACGGTTAAGGAGCAAAGATAATGGTCGACTTTTACGATCCTAAGGCAACACAAAACCAAACGTTTCAAGCCAACATAAAAACTGACTTTGGCACGCCTGAAGTGCAATCAAAACAACAGGTGAGTTTAACTATTGATGGTCAGCATATTTCAGTGGCTAAAGGCACTTCTGTGTTTCGCGCTGCTGCCATGCTCAATATTAGTATCCCCAAGTTGTGTGCCTCAGATAACCTTGAATCTTTTGGCTCTTGTCGATTATGCGCTGTTGAAATTGAAGGTCGACGAGGCATGCCAGCTGCTTGCACAACGCCCGCTGAGCAGGATATGCAGGTGAAAACTCAAAATAGCAAGATCGCCCGTTTACGTAAAAATATCATGGAATTGTATATTTCAGATCACCCGTTAGATTGCTTAACTTGCCCCAGTAATGGTGATTGCGAGTTACAAGATATGGCAGGTGCTGTCGGGCTGCGTGAAGTGCGTTATGGCTTTGAAGGGAAGAATCATCTTGATGCTAGCAAAGATACTTCAAACCCTTATTTCACCTTTGAACCCAATAAATGTATTGTTTGTTCACGGTGTGTTCGAGCCTGTGAAGAAGTGCAAGGCACTTATGCCTTAACCCTTGATGGTCGAGGTTTTGATTCAAAAGTTACCACCGGACATAATAATGACTTTTTAAGCTCTGATTGTGTTTCTTGTGGGGCGTGTGTACAAACATGCCCAACGTCAGCGTTAATGGAAAATAGCATTATTGCTCAAGGACAGCCTGAGCATAGTGTCACGACAACTTGTGCTTATTGTGGGGTGGGTTGCTCTTTTGAAGCGCACATGAAAGGAGAAGAAGTGATCCGCATGGTGCCTGCCAAAGACGGCCAAGCAAATCATGGTCACTCTTGTGTGAAAGGGCGCTTTGCTTTTGGTTATGCGACTCATAAAGATCGCATTACCACACCTATGGTTCGGGATGAAATCGATCAGCCTTGGCGAGAATGTAGTTGGGAAGAGGCGATCAATTTTGCTGCAAGCAAACTTAGAGGTGTACAGGAAAAATATGGTAAAGACAGTATTGGCGGTATTACGTCATCACGCTGTACCAACGAAGAAACCTATTTAGTACAAAAGCTTGTTAGAGCAGGTTTTGGCAATAATAATACTGATACTTGTGCACGTGTATGTCATTCCCCTACAGGGTACGGTTTAAAAGCAACCTTAGGTGAGTCAGCAGGAACCCAGACATTCGATTCTGTCATGAAAGCAGATACCATCATGGTGATTGGTGCTAACCCAACGGATGCTCACCCCGTGTTTGGCTCACTGTTAAAAAAACGTTTACGCCAAGGGGCACATTTAATCATAGCGGATCCCCGTAAAATAGACTTAGCTAACAGCCCACACGTAACGTTAGATCACCATTTACCTTTGCGTCCTGGGACAAATGTCGCCTTTATCAATGCGATGGCGCACGTTATTGTTGATGAAGGCTTGGAAGATAAGGCTTTCATCGCCGCTCGTTGTCAAACACAAGCGTATCAGCAATGGCATAGCTTTATAAGCGATCAGCGCCACTCACCAGAAAATACCGAATCAATAACGGGAATTGATGCACAACAGTTACGTCAAGCGGCTCGGTTATATGCTGGCGTTAACAATGGCGCCATATATTATGGCTTAGGAGTCACAGAGCATTCACAAGGCTCTAGTATGGTGATGGGCATTGCTAATTTAGCCTTATTAACAGGCAACATTGGCCGAGAAGGGGTAGGCGTTAATCCGCTACGCGGTCAGAATAACGTACAAGGCTCATGTGATATGGGATCATTTCCTCACGAGTTGCCAGGCTACCAGCACGTGAGTAAAGACTCCTTAAGAGAAAAATTTGAACAGCATTGGCAAGTCAAAATTGATAAGGAGCCGGGGCTTCGTATTCCAAACATGTTTGATGCGGCAATTGATGGCAGTTTCAAGGGCTTGTATTGTCAAGGCGAAGATATCGCCCAATCTGATCCAAATATACAGCATGTTGAAGCCGCGTTGAAGTCATTAGAGTGTTTAATTGTTCAAGACATCTTCTTAAATGAAACAGCTAGATTTGCCCATGTCTTTTTGCCGGGCTCATCGTTTTTAGAAAAAGATGGTACCTTCACCAATGCTGAGCGTCGTATTAATCGCGTTAGAAGAGTCATATCGCCACTGGCAGGTAAAGCGGATTGGGAAACCACAATGGCTTTATCAAATGCATTGGGTTACCCAATGAACTACCAACACCCTAAAGAAATCATGGCAGAAATTGCTGAGTTAACCCCTACGTTTAACGGGGTTAGTTATCAAAAACTCGACGAGCTAGGCAGTATTCAATGGCCTTGTAATGCACTTAATATGGAAGGTACGCCTACCATGCATGTAAATGATTTTCCTATTGGTAAAGCGAAGTTTGCTTTAACAGAGTATGTACCAACACAGGAGCGTGCTAGTCGAAAGTTTCCTTTATTACTCACTACTGGCCGGATTTTGTCACAATACAATGTGGGTGCACAAACTCGCCGTACTGACAATCAACTATGGCATGATAAAGACCAATTAGAAATTCACCCTCATGATGCCCAAGAGCGAGGTATCAACGACGGAGATAATGTTGGTATTAGCAGCCGTTCGGGTAACACGGTTTTAATGGCAAAAATTACCGAGCGCATGCAACCGGGCGTTATATATACCACCTTCCATCACCCAGAAAGTGGTGCTAACGTTGTCACTACAGATAATTCAGATTGGGCGACTAACTGTCCAGAATATAAAGTCACGGCCGTTCAAATTGAGAAAGTTTCTGTACCGTCAAATTGGCAACAGCGTCATAAGGACTTTTCACAAAAGCAAAATAGTTATCTACCAAAAAACCGTAAAGGCAACAGGTATGTTAACGAATAATACTCAACAACCTCGCTTAATGCATAAAACCAGTCAAAGCCTGAAATATGGCTTAGCGCAGGTGAGCCGACAGGTGGTAGAGTCTGATTTATTAACGGCCTTACCTGATAACGATTGGGTGCTTGAAGAGCAAGCCGTTGCCCTTATTTATAACGGTATATCACATGCTGTGATGATGGCAACACCGTGCGATTTTCTCGATTTTGCCATTGGTTTTAGTTTGTCTGAAAATATTATCAGTCAGGCTGACGATATATTGGAGCATGAAGTTATTCATACAGAGCATGGTATTGAAGTACAACTTAGCATAAGTTCTCGACTTTTTAGTGCCTTGAAGTACAAACGCAGAAGTTTAATGGGTAATAGTGGTTGTGGGTTATGTGGCGTAGAGTCATTAGAGCAAACGAAAAAGAATCGATCCTTGTTACCACTGACACCATTAGTTGCAACCGAGGCTATTCAGCACGCATTAGCGCAATTTACTCAAATGCAGTTATTGAACAATAAAACAGGTGCAGCGCATGCTGCCGCTTTTTGTTCGCGCCAAACCGGTGAAATTATTGCCATCAGAGAAGATGTTGGGCGGCATAATGCGCTGGATAAGTTAATGGGCGCTTTGGCACAGTTTAGCAACGAATTAGGAGAGCAATCCTTAAGTTCAGGGTTTGTTCTTGTATCAAGTCGTGCCAGTTATGAAATGGTTGATAAAACCATTGCCGCTGGTATTGGGCATTTAGTCAGTATTTCTGCTGCAACCAGTAAAGCTATAACATGGGCTAAGCAACATCAGCTAAACCTTATAGGCTTTGCTCGAGCACATAGGCATGTTGTTTATACCAGTAATGAAAGATAGCAATATAACTAACAATATAGAGAGCCTTATGGACGTGAAAGAAGCGAGTATCATTAAAATGAGCAATCAAATTGCTGACAATATAGGTTTGCATTTACCTCCTGAGCAAGCTGTTCTTAAAGTTGTTGAGCACATTCAATTATTTTGGGCGGCTTCAATGAAGGATACTTTAATTGCGTACAGCAAAAAGGAAGCCAATCAACTCAATAACATTGCCCAGCTAGCTTCTATTCAATTAGATACTATGCGAATGACCGATCCTGCTTGATTTGCTAATGGCAGATTTTTAGTGTTAAACTCATCCGACCAGATAAAGATCACTGCTCAGGACAACATTAACATGGCAAAAGAAAAACCAACTAAAGTAATGAAGTTATACAACCGAGTTACACGTCTGCCGTTTGGTCATAAAATTTTCTCTATGATGGTTTGTCGAATGGCGCCTTATTTTGGCACTATCAAACCGTTAATCACAAAACTTGAGCCAAACTTTTGTGAATGCTTAATAAAAAAGCGCAATGCAGTACATAATCATATTAAAACGGTGCATGTTATTGCCATTTGTAATGGCCTTGAAATTGCGATGGGCACTATGGCGGAAGCTTCTATTCCTAGCCACTTACGCTGGATTCCTAAAGGTATGTCATTAGATTACACCGCTAAAGCTGGCTCTGATATTCGCTGTACAGCCAAGGTGTTGCCTGAGCAATGGGTACCAGGTGATATGTTAGTTGAAGTTACTGCTTATGATAACAATGATGTTGTTGTCGTTAAGGGGCATATTAAGCTTTGGATATCTGAAAAATCTTGATGGTATACTAGAAAAATCAACAGACTCTAACAGTTAATTTTGCGCTTCAAGGGCTTTACATTTAATGGATTTGGTATAATGTTTAACCCCTTTTAATAATTAATATAGAAGCAGCATAATGATAAAAATTCGCAACATACTAACACCACTAGTTAGCAGCTTAATGGTCATTTCTACCAGTACTTTTGCGCAAGCTCCACTGGTTTCAATCCCAAGCCAAGATGCTTTTTTTAATCATTTAAAATCGCTTTGTGGCAAAGCTTTTGCGGGGAAAGTGGTTGTTGATAATGCGCCGCCTAGTGCTTTCAATACCAGCAAACTGGTTATGCATATTAGAAAGTGTACTGACAGTGAATTACAAATTCCATTTCATGTGGGTAAAGATGCTTCTCGTACTTGGATCATCACTAAAACAGGTAGTGGTTTAAGTTTAAAGCATGATCATCGCCATAAGGATGGTACTAGTGATGTGTCAACTATGTATGGTGGGCACACTGTTGATGCGGGATGGCCACAAGTACAGACCTTTCCAGCAGATCAATATTCAAAGGAATTATTTGTAAATCTTGCTATTCCTCAGTCCATTGATAATAGTTGGCAAATGTATATTTACCCAGAAAAATTTACCTATCGGTTAACGCGTCAAGGACGAGAGTTTCGGGTCGACTTCGATTTAACTCAAACCATTGAACAGCCAGCTGCTCCTTGGGGGTATACAGACTAATCATGGCTGAGTGTCTGGCCGATAAATGGTTTAATGTGTTTTAACTCAACCCTGAATTAACACTTGTTTTGTATGCCAGCAAAGAGAAGCAAAGCCTAGTTTTCTTGCTGATCAAGCTGGGTTGGAGTACTTCCATTTAAGCTATGGAAAGGCTTAAATTTTGTTAGTTTTTTGTACTTTGTCCACAATAGCTCTACTTGATTTTGTCCTTCGAGCTCTCTTTCATTTTGTGCTTTACAAAATTGAACGAACTGCTCTTCAACGGCATTTTCTGGCTTACTAGAACCTTGCTCTAACATAAATAATCGTTTTCCAATCTGAGTTAATAACTCAGATTCAACGATGGTAAAATTTCCTGATTTACTAAAGCCCCTAGGAAAATGGACATCATCGTAAAAGGGATCTTCAGCAATAAAACCATGTATTAACTTCATATTTACCTCTGTTGACAGACTATCTATTTTGGCGGATTATGCGGCTATCTGCATAGGCTGTAAAACAAATAATAATTATCGTAACGATAAGAGAAAATATGATGGATGTAGAATTAATTAAGACGTTTTTAGAAGTTAAAGATTGTCGTCATTTTGGTAAAGCGGCTGAAAACCTTTATCTTACTCAAGCAGCAATTAGCACTAGGGTTCGCCAGTTAGAAAGATACTTTGGTGTGCCATTATTTCATCGTGCTCGTAATAATATTCAGTTGACATTGGCAGGAGAAAGGTTAGTGCCGCATGCTGAAAATATGCTAAACACACTCAGAATGGCTAAACAGGATGTCGCTTTGGCTGCCGAACAAGTCGCGCAAATATCTATTGCAGGCACACCGAATACTTGGGATGTTTACATTCATGATGCGATATCAAAAATATATATCGATCAACCTCAGGTTAGTTTGATTGCTGAAATTTTATCGCGTGAACAACTTACGAGACAATTACTTGAGCGCAGATTAGATGTTGCCATTTTGTTCGATCCACCCAAAGTGGAAGAATTAAAAATTGAACCTCTGCACATGTTTAAATTAATCCCGGTAACCACCTTTAAAAATAAGATATCAAGCCCCTCAGAAGTTCAACGTTACATAATGATTGATTGGGGAACGAGTTTTATTAACTGGCATGCAAAAGAAGTTAGTGGCATATCCATTCCTGCTATTAGAACAAGTACAGCAAGAATTGCGCTAGATTTGATGTTGCAATGTGGTGGTAGTGCCTACCTCCCAGATATGCTCGCACGACCATTTATTGAGCAAGGGACATTATTTGAAATGGCAAGTCTGCCTGTCTTTGAACGAGAAATTTTTAGTGCCTTTCATAAAGATAATGAAAACGAAGAGCGTATAATTGAAATTAAGCAACTACTGAGAAAAGATGATCCAGAAGCGCCTGCAATAATGACCCCCTAGCATTGCTATTTAATATCTATCCCACCTTTTAAAGTAAAATATTTTTATCGTTAACTTAAAAATATTTTACTTTTCTTGTACAGAAAAAACGTAGATTATCCGATTTTAATATGACGATACTTTTGGTGAAAAAATAATGGCCATTGATCCTACTTATGACGTGCCTTCTTCTGAAGAGCTGGATTTTGACAATGAAGAATCTTCTAGTGATCTGAGTAATGATATTGCCGAATTTGAATTGAGTTCGGGTTCAAACGAAGGAAAAAATAGTAAGGCAAAGAATAAGCGTAACTTCTTAACGAAGAAAAGAATTGAACTGTTGCAAGAAGAAAGACGCCTTAAAAAATTTGAAGATGATTATTATGGCGATTGGGATTAATTTCCCATCAGAGCTATAGAAAACCGATATTTAACTTACTCATGTAAATATTCTCATTTATGTATGAGATGAGAATACTTACCATTAATTTAATGTACATCCATGTAAACAGTCATGACTAATGTTCTGGATGTTACGACCTAAAGGCCGCTCGATGAATATTCTTTTTTTAATGTACCCTTGGGATAAAATTGATCCCGAAACAGACTCTACCTTAAGACTAATACATGAGTGTGTATCACGTAATCATACGGTTGCGCTTGCTACGCCGCATAACCTAACAATGAGAGACTCTGTTTCCAGTGCTTTTTGTCAAGTTTTCAAAAAAGGGGTAACAATTTCAGCTAATGTTATGTCTTTTTATAAAAGGGCTGAATTTAAAAAGTCTCGACTTCCTCTTGCGGGTTTTGACACCATCATTATGCGAGCAAATCCACCACTTGATCCTATCACCTTAAACTTTTTAGATTCAGTGCGTGAAGACGTATTTATCATGAATGATATTGATGGCCTACGGATAGCGAATACCAAATTATATACAGCATCGTTTGATGATCCTGCCAATCATTTTATCCCTGTCACTCATGTGTCTAAAACCCCTGAATACTTAGTTGACGTATTGAATGACTCCGCCTCTGGAAAAATGATCATGAAACCGTTAGATGGCTATGGTGGTCAAGGCGTTATTTTAGTTGAGAAAAATGCTCAAAAGAGTTTTCATTCACTGCTGGAATTCTATATTAACAGCGGTAAAGGGGGGAATTACGTTATTCTACAGGAATATGTAGAAGGTGCTGACTCTGGAGATGTTCGTATTCTAATGCTAAACGGTGAACCAATTGGCGCGATGAAGCGTGTTCCTGCTTCCAACGAAGTACGCTCAAATGTTCATGCAGGTGGTACCGTGGTAAAACATACGCTAACTAAAAATGAAAAAGCACTGTGTAAGCATATTGGGCCAAAACTAGTTCGTGATGGTTTATATTTTGTTGGCATTGATGTTATTAATGAAAAGTTAATAGAAGTAAATGTGCAAAGCCCAGGTGGCATTATGCGTATTAATAAATTGAATAATACTAAGCTACAAAAAAAGGTGATCGATTTTGTTGAAAGCGTTGTTAATGCAAAAGAAGCATTAGCTCAACGTAAGAACGAATTTAGAAAGGCAATAAACGATGCGCATGTTGTCTGAGAAAGAATGTATCGCCTTAATCAAAAATAGAGAATGTTTTCATGCTGAAGTGGATGATGGCGCTTTTATTGTCAAAATTGACGAATATGCACCTATCATTTGCGCTGCTACTCATAATGGTCATCGGCTACGTAATGATTTAAAAAAAACACTCCTTTTGTCAGAAGAAGAACGTTTTTATGAAGAAGATCCTTACACAGATGAACTCATATCCTCTTTTCCTATTCAGATTATTGGTAATGACTCGCGATTCGAATATGACCTAAACCGAGCTAAAACCTTATCAACCTACTTTAAAACCGCATGGGATAAACAGGTTTGGCAAAAACCTTTGACGCAGAAGCAACGGGCAAAAAGTCATAGTAAACATCAGGCGTTTTATAACGTGCTTGAAGCGATTGTCACGGTTATCGAAAAGCAATTTAATAATGCGATAGTGTTTGATATCCATTCCTATAACTATAAAAGATTAGAAAAAGATTCGCCTACATTTAATATTGATGGTGATCAAATTGACGTAGAGCGCTGGGGAAATGTGGTTAATCAATTTGAAAAGCAACTTAATAAAATTGAATTGCCAAATTTACATGTAAAAGCAGCAACCGATGAAATATTTCAGGGCAGAGGTTATTTAATCACCCATATTAATGCTCATTTTGACAATACCTTGGTACTACCTACTGAAGTTAAAAAAGTATTTATGAATGAGACAACGGGTGAGGTTTATCCACTGGTATTGGAAGAGCTAAAAGCTGGATTTAAAAATGCCATCAGTGAAACTGCCGCATTTTTTGTTCGTAAGTACGGTAAAAGAAAAAGAACACAAAAGGCTGATATTTTATCTTCCACCATTAGTAGTGAAGTTTTACATTTAGATAAAAAGCTATTTTCACTGTGTAAAAGTATTGAAACATTAAATTTTATTAACCCGGTAAACTTGATCGCTCAACGAAATAAATTTCTTAAAAAAAATAGCTATATAGCACCGAGTTTTAATTACAAGCAACTTAATATTGACCCTTATAAATTTAGAGAGAACTTGTATAACTTGCCCGTTAGTGAGGTAAATGATGCTGATATTCAACAGTTATATCGTCATGTCATTGATAATTTAGCGAGTAAAATAGACTTATTAGCCACTATAGGTACCGATGATTTTGTTTATAACTCATTAAAGTACTACGGAGAGCCTAGCCCTAACGATATTGCCAATGCGCGATTCCTTCTTCATTTAAATGATGATGAGTCAGAGCAAAATGAAAAACTACTGAACTCGGATGAAGCTATTGATTACTTTAGGTTTCAAGCAAAAGAATGGCAACTGAACTGTAAAATAGAGAAGTCGAATAAAATCGTCGCCAAAGCTATGGTAAATAATGAAAAGGCATTGTTGCTTATCAATAAGGAGGCTCTTTTTACGCAAAAAGAACTACACGCTTATGCTTATCATGAACTTGGCATTCACATGTTAACAACGATTAATGCAAAGAAACATCCACTCAAAGTATTTAGTTTAGGCTTAACTGGCAATACGCATACCCAAGAAGGCATAGCATTATATAGTGAGTATTGTTCGGGCAGCTTAACTATCAAACGCTTAAAAACAATTGCATTAAGAGTTATCGCCGTCCAATACATGCTAGAGCATGGTGATTTTGTCAAAACATATCACACCTTGATGAATGAATTTAACGTAGACAAGGATTTTGCTTTTACATTAACGACAAGAGTTTATAGGGGCGGTGGTTTTACTAAAGATTATTTATACTTGAAAGGTTTGAGAGATATTTTAAGTTTAGCTAAACAAAGCGCTATTGATAATTTGTTAGTTGGCAAAACAGGGTTACTCGATTTCAATGTTGTTTCTGAAATAGTTGCCCGTGGTATGATTGCCAAACCACAGCCTTTATTCGATTTAACCTACAAATCATCAGGCGATAATATTTTGGACTTTGTTGTTAACTCAATCAAATAAACTTTTACAATTGACTTGTCCTTAATGCTTATAGCTAATAGCAGGTATTGAGTCGAATATGAATGACAGCTTTGAGCTTGCTGGAGGTATGTACTTGTATTTTTCCTAACAGACAGCTGAGCCATCATAGGGGCTAAGGAAGCTTGAAATCACAATGGCTACAGTTTATTAGAAAGCAATTATGAATATGAATGAGTTTTTATTAGTTATAAAAGTTTTAAAATTTAGAAATGCAAGATAAACTGGATCATTCGTTCTTAGGTAAGAATATAGTAAGCAGGATGCATAATGTTTCTTCGTCGAGTAGCACAACATTTGAAAAATCAAAATTGGGTTGCCGCTGTCATTGATTTTTTAATTGTAGTTTCAAGTATATTTATTGGTTTACAGGCAACCAATTATTCGACTGAATTAAAAGAAAAGGCCCTTCTAAAAGAGAAACTAACAATATTATTAATTGAAACAAGGGAAGTCGTAACTGGCTCTAAGGCTTTACCTGCCACTCTAGAAAAGCTGATAATTGATTCAGATAGACTGTTGGAAATTACAAATTCTTGTAGAAAAGATGACGAATTGAGCAATCTTCTTACTTCCATTGCTAGCTATAACTCTATGGAAGATAATTTTCAGTTAAGTGTTGATGACTTAGAACCATACTTTCCATTACTAAGTAGTACGTTTCGTAAGGAGTTAAGAGCTTACAAAAAGACGACTAGCGATATGGTTAACCATAGTATTTCAAATACACAATTTATCAAAGATTTACATATAATAAAGAGTCCTTACATAGGTATGAAGTATTCTGGGTTTTCTTTAACTTTAAATCAACCGATAGAAGAAATTTGCACTAACCCTGATTTTATTAAGTATATTATATTGCCTAAAAGTATGGCTGAAATTGAAATTAGAATAATAGATGCATTTCAAAAAAGAACCATAATCTTTGAAAAAAGCATAAAGAATGAAATAAAACTCCTTAACTAAATTTACAACTGGTTTTAGGCTCAATGTTGTCGTTATTTGTATAAATGCTAATGTCTTCTATGGGCCTATTGCCGCCTGTCAGGTTAAGGTAAGCACTACATTTTAATGTGTTTATCTTGGCGTTAATATGATCTAGCCATATTATTACTCAGTACTTAAAGCAGGAATTCTTAATCCTTCTCTTTTCACTAAGCTTTTCGCTACTTCAGCGGGCACTTGATAAAATTCGTTCACATATTCTTTTGCGTTTAAATGCTCTCTTATTTGCTTTTTTACTTTGCATGGGTTGTTACATTGCAAAGAAAAAACCAAGGAATACTCTCCGGGAGATTTGGATGAAAGTGCCATCGCATATTCGCTAGGATCTTCAGGAGTGCAACCAATTCTAATCACGTCAGAGAAAAAGGAGTGGGTCATCACATAGACATTGCCAACAGATACTTGTTTGTCTTCTGTAGTGTGTGGTGAATTTTCCATTTGAGTTAATATCCTTTAGTTGATCATTAATAGCAATTATATCGCATTTTACCTTGAGTGTGAGTAGGCGAATGGTAATAAAAACTGTGATAGTAGCCCTTATTGGTAGCAAAGTATGTCAACTTGTATATATTAGGGGCTGTTGAACTATCCGAAGCATTTGGTTAAATATTTTATGCTTTGCTGATTAACTTACTTTTGTCTCGGAAAAGCTTAACCATGAAAGATCAACAGACTTTAGTCACTACCGTTTAAATAACTTATTTTGATTGGATTATCCATGCTCAAAACCACTAAATTTTTTTGTAAAACTCATGAAGAACTTAAGAAAAGAACACTATTGATTAGTGCGTTAGTTGGATTTTCTCTACTTCCGTTGTCGTCTTGTAGTAATATGCCTGTAGAAGATAATAACCAAGCAGCAAGATTAATGTTTACTGATTTTGAACGTAAAATAGCACAGAAACTAGTGTTGGATATTCGCTACTTCTGTCCTGATAAGCCGAAAAAAGTAGGGCTTTGCCAGCAAGGTGTAACTAAGTTGCCAAAAGCTTTGGCTGACTTAGTGCAAGAAGCGGATATTGGTGGTGTGGTTTTATTTGCTGAAAACTTAATTGATAACCAGCAAGTCATCCAATTAACTACTGATTTACAGCAAGCGGCGTTAGCGAGTAAAAGTGGTAAACCTTTAATTATTTCTATTGATCAAGAAGGTGGGCGAGTGGTTCGTTTACCTCAGGCGACGAAATTTGCAGGCAATATGGCCATTGGTGCAACGTATGCCAAAAATAAAACTAAATTCGCGACATTAACCAGTGAAGTTATTGGTGCTGAATTAGGTGCTTTGGGGATAAATAATAATTATGCCCCTGTTATTGACGTGAATACTAATGCTGATAACCCGGTAATTAATACTCGATCATTTGGTGAAAACCCACAACAGGTTGCTGAACTCGGTGCGGCAGTGGTAGAAGGCTTACAATCACAGGGGATGATGGCAACTTTGAAGCATTTTCCGGGTCATGGTGATACCAATATTGATAGTCATTTAGGGCTACCTCGTGTGGATCATGATTTAGCAACCATTGAGCAAAATGATCTTGCGCCTTTTAAATGGGTGCTTAAACATAGTCAGCCAGCTATGATCATGACAGCTCATATTCAATATCCCGCTCTAGATAGTTCTACCTTTACCAATAAAGAGGGCGGGGAAACTATTCGTCCAGCGACCATGTCTCGTAAAATATTGACTGACTTGCTGCGTAATGAAATGGCTTTTAGTGGCATTATCGCCACAGATGCATTAGATATGGCGGGTGTTGTTCATTATTTTGATGATGTCAGTGCTGCGGTTGAAACCATCAGTGCAGGTGCCGATCTGGTAGTGATGCCATTTAAAGTGAGATCACCAGAAGACGTTGATAAATTCAAACGCTTTGTTATTGCCGTGAGTGAAAAAATATCGGCTAGCATCGCTAACGGGGAATTATCAATGAATGAAATTGATGCTTCTTTGGCCAGAATAAATAACTATAAAGAAAAGTTTATTCGCTTGCCTGAAACAACTGTTGCAGAGCAAGTGGCTCAAGCCAATAATCTTGTCGCCAGTGACAGTCATTTAACCGTGCAACAATTACTTGCCAATAATGCCACGACACTATTAAAAAATACCGCGAATACACTGCCTCTTCAGCCAGAAAAAATAAAACATATTCACTTATTAGTGACTAGCGAGCAAGAGCAGCAAGCACTGCAAAGTGCTATTGTGCAGCACTGGCAACAATCAGGACAAACGCAGCTTAAAATAACCAGTATTATTGCTGAGCAAGATAAGGCCTTAGCTAGAATTCAAAATATAAGCCAGTTAATCCAAGCCGATTTAGTGATAGCGACAGTTGATATTAAAGTTGCTAGCGCGGTGGATTTAGGCGGGATTGATGACTTACTTAGACAGGCAGTAAATAGCTATAAATCAAGCCAGACAACATCAGCGCAAACTAAAGCGAATTACGGGCAATTAGTACAGCTGCAATTGGCTTTGGCTAAGGAGCAAAATATTAAGTCGTTGTTAATTGCTCAAGGCTCACCTTTTTTGATTGCGCCTTTTCTTGACTCAGCTGATGCGACACTACTCACCTTTGACGATAATCTGATGGTAGATAAGCAAGGCATTAGCTTCAGCGCAGGGTTGAATGCCAGTATAGCAATTGCTACGGGTCAGCAAGCCGTACAAGGAGTGTTACCTGTTACCTTAACAAAGTAATAGATTGCGAAAGCTCAACAGAGCCTAACATTTATGCTAGACTGCGCCCTTATTTTGATTCATTGATCAATTAATACATTTTAATACAGAAGTAAAAACCATGATTATGTCACTTATACGCTGGCCAATAGGTCGCCTTATTTTATTGATTAACTTTATTTTTTCACCCCGTTCACCTAAAAGAACCCAGAGTGAACAAGTAAAAGTTGATGCGAAAACGCAGAACTTAAGCTTGTATCAATTACCCAGCTGTCCTTTTTGTGTCAAAGTACGCCGCACCATGAAGCGTGAAGGTTTAAATATTGAGCTTCGTAATATCAATCAAAAGAATGACTATCGCGAAGAGTTAATTCGTGAAGGTGGCAAAAGAACAGTACCTTGCTTGCGCATTGAAAAAGCCGATGGTGAAGTACAATGGTTGTATGAATCAAGTGATGTTGTTGCTCACCTACAACAATTGGTTAAAGCGGCATAGTATAAAACGCATAACTATTTTAGCGGTATTCTTTAACGTCAGCTGAAATTATTCCTTTCTTTTCGGTGTCTAATAGCTCAAGAGCTTTTTCTTGTTGTTAGGCACCCCAATGTTAATAAAAACCCCAAAAAAATATTCACTTAAAGACTCTGCTGTTACCAATGAGTCTATTTATCATGATCGCCGAAATGTACTAAAACAAATGGGCTTTTTAGGAGCCGGTGCATTATTAGGCTCATCAGTGACTAACACAGCATCTGCTGGCTTTTTTAGTAAAGATGAACAAAGCTTTACGACTAAAGCCCTGACTTATCGTAAAGATAGTCAAAATATAGAGTTAGTAAAAACGCCAGAGCAAAAAGTGATTTCTCATAATAATTTCTATGAGTTTGGCAATAAAAAAGATCAACCTATAGAGCTGGCTCAAGGCTTTAATGTTGATCCTTGGCAGCTCACTGTTTCAGGGGAATGTGATCGCCCAATTACTTTAGATTACGATGACCTGACGAAAATGTTCCCCTTAGAAGAGCGAATTTATCGGCTACGTTGTGTTGAAGCTTGGTCTATGGTTGTACCTTGGATTGGCTTTTCTCTTGCGAGCTTATTGAAAAAAGTGGCGCCAAACTCTCGCGCAAAGTATGTCGCTTTTGAAACCTTATATGATCCCGAACAGATGCCTGGACAAGCAAGTAGACGCTTAGGCGGTGGGATCAAATATCCTTATGTTGAAGGCTTGAGAATTGATGAAGCCATGAATCCATTAACCTTAATGAGTGTCGGCCTCTATGGTAAAACCTTGCCTCCTCAAAATGGTGCACCTATCCGTTTGGTTGTGCCATGGAAATATGGTTTTAAGAGCATTAAATCTATCGTTGCCATTAAGTTAGTTGAACACCAACCTCCTACAACGTGGAATAAGCTAGCGCCAAGTGAGTATGGCTTTTATGCTAATGTGAATCCCAAACATGATCACCCAAGATGGAGTCAGGCTAGTGAACGACGCATAACGAGTGGTGGTTTATTTTCACGAAATCGCATTGCAACATTGCCATTTAATGGTTATGGCGAAGAAGTAGCCGATTTATATCGTGATATGAATTTGTCTAAGCACTTTTAAACTGAATTGGAGGGAATTTACTTCCTATTTTTGTATGAATAAAAGCAATAAAGTTTTTTTCTTAAAAGTGTTTATACATTTTGCCGCTATTTTACCTTTATATAACTTATATTTTTTAGCTTTTGCAGATGGGTTAGGTGCAGACCCTGTTGAGGCTGTGATTCATTTTACCGGTATTGGTAGTTTGAACCTATTATTAATTACCCTATGTGTTTCGCCACTGGCTAAAATGCTCAAGCAGGGAGAGTTGTTGAAAACAAGGCGCTTATTAGGTTTATATGCCTTTACTTATGCGATGTTGCATTTGTTTAATTTTTTAGCGTTTGAAGTACAATTTGATGGCGCCTTGTTTATCGGCGAAATCATAGAGCGTCCTTATATCACAGTAGGGATGGTGGCCTTTATATTGCTGTCTGCTTTGGCGATTACGTCAGTACATGCCCTGAAAAGAAGAATGGGTAAATCATGGCAACGATTACATAATGTTAGTTATTTGTTAATTTTGTTAGTCACGATACATTTTTATTGGTCAGTTAAGTCAGATTTAAGCGCACCACTTTTTTACTTTTTTTTGTGTTTTGTTTTGTTATTTTTTCGATATCAAAAATTAAAACGCCTATTTTTTTCTCTATTTACTAGAAGCTCCTTTCGTTAATGTAAACACTATAAATACTAGTAAATGATGCTAATGTATCAAAACCAGATGGCTATGAATTTGTTGGCGTTAACTTATTACTGCTCACTATGCAGAAATAAAGAATTTGGTCGTAATTTTCCTACCAGTAGTCGATATATGTTTGTTAACAACTTGTTGTTAAGGGCAAAGCATAATATGATTTTCGAGTATAAAATAATACATATCGACAAAGTAAGCGTTAATAACTCATTTTCCTATAGGAACTTCCATGCAAATACGACCCGTTAAGTTAAGCTTAATTGTGGCAGCTATGTCACTAAGTCTAACGGCCTGCCTACCGGCAGAAAAGCAAGATGCTAAAGTTAGCATTAACAAAAATCCTTTCCCTAGCACATACCAAGCATTGCCACAGCAAACAACCTTGTTCACCAATGCGACTGTGCTAACTGGAACAGGAGAGCGCCTTGATAATGCGGATGTATTAATTAAAGATGGAAAAATTGTCCAGCTTGGCGTTGATGTTGTCGCTTCAGACGCAGTTACCATAGATGCTCAAGGTAAGTGGTTAACACCAGGCATTATTGACGTGCATTCTCATTTAGGCGTTTACCCAAGCCCTAGTGTTGAATCACATTCTGATGGCAACGAAATGACCGCGCCTAATACCGCAGAAGTATGGGCAGAGCATAGTGTTTGGCCTCAAGATCCCGGTTTTCAAGCGGCTAGAGCAGGTGGGATCACGACCTTACAAATTCTGCCTGGCTCGGCAAATTTATTTGGTGGCCGTGGTGTGACATTACGTAATGTGCCAAGTGAAACCATGCAAGGTATGAAGTTTATTAATGCGCCTTACGGGTTAAAAATGGCTTGTGGAGAAAATCCTAAACGAGTGTATGGAAATAGAAAACAGCTACCTTCAACTCGTATGGGTAATGTTGCTGGCTATCGTGCGGCTTGGGCTGCAGCAACTGAGTATAAACGTGCTTGGGATAAATATTACAGTGACTATGACGCGGGTAATAATCCACAGCCGCCGACAAGAGATTTAGAGCTAGATACTCTAATGGGCGTACTTGATGGTGACATTCTTATTCATAACCATTGTTATAAGGCCGAAGAAATGGCAGTGATGATGGACTTAGGAAAAGAGTTTAACTATAACTCTGGCACTTTTCATCACGGCATTGAGGCTTATAAAATTGCCGATAAGCTAGCTGAAAACGCTAACTGTGTTGCTATGTGGCCAGATTGGTGGGGCTTTAAAATGGAAGCCTATGACATGGTTGAAGAAAATGTTGCTATTGTCGATGCGGTTAAAAACTCTTGTGCAATTGTGCACTCAGACTCAAGCACGACTATTCAACGTTTAAACCAAGAAGCCGGTAAAGTCATGTATCGTGCCAATGAGAATGGCTTTGAGCTTAATGCTGAAGATGCAATTAAATGGATCACCTTTAATGCTGCTAAGTCTTTAGGTATTAGCGAGAAAACAGGTAGTTTAGCGCAAGGAAAAAATGCTGATCTAGTGTTGTGGAACACAAACCCGTTTAGTGTTTATGCACAAGCAGAGCAAGTATTTATTGATGGTGCAAAGGTTTATGATCGTCATGATGAAAAATATCAAGCGAAAAGCGATTTTCTGTTAGGCCAAGAGTAGGAACAAATGATGAAACTAATTCAAAAAAAGCAGCTTAAAGGCCTTACCGTCACATTAACAACAATGTTGTCACTTGTTTTTACAACACATCTTGTACAGGCAAAAACGACGGCTATCACCAATGCTACCGTTTATACGGTAGCAAGTCAGGGAATATTATCGCAAGCTACTGTGGTTATTGAAGATGGTACTATTATTGCCATCAACCCAGAACAAGTAGAAGCAGATGAAATTATAGATGCCAATGAGCGTATTTTAACGCCAGGCTTTATTGGTAGTATGAATTCCTTAGGGCTTGTTGAAGTGGGGGCTGTCGCTAGAACACGCGATGGCAGCGATAAAAAGGCAGATATTACTTTTGATGGCAGTTTGGCTTTTAATCCTAAATCGACATTAATTGCGTATACTCGCAAAGGAGGAATAACCAGTAATATTGTTGCCCCCGATGGTGGAGAAGGATTATTTGCAGGTCAAACTTTTGCGGCAAACTTATCTGGTGATTTTAACAGTATTATTGCCAATCAAAATGCCGTGTTAGTTTACCTTGGCGCTGAAAGTAAAGGCTCAAGAGCGCAGAAGCTGCAGTTATTGGATCATAAATTTGCCGATATTCAAGAAAAGCTAACTAAGAAAAAAGCGAAAGATGATAAATCGCCTAAGACGCTAAAACGCGATGAGAAGGTGATAAAATCGCTGTTAGCAGGTGAAAAGCCTTTATTAGCGTATGCAGATCGTGCTACTGATCTCTTGGCATTATTAGCCTTAAAAGAAAAGTATGCGCTTGATTTAGTGCTTGTGAGTGCGAGCGATGCAGTGCTTGTAGCCGATGAAATTGCTGCCGCCAAAGTGCCTGTTATTATTAGTGCTATTGATAACCTTCCTAGCAGCTTTGATTCATTGCATGGCTCATTGTCTAATATGGCTTTATTAGTGAAAGCAGGTGTTAAAGTTATATTAACGCCTAAAGGAGAAAGCCATAATTTGAACCAACTACGCTTTGACGCTGGAGTTGCTGTAGCAAATGGTTTGGCTAAAACTGACGCTTTATCAGCACTGACAGCAAACGTTGCTGATGTGTTTAAGTTAAATGCTGGCCGTATTGCTGTTGGCAAAAATGCCGACTTAGTGTTGTGGAGTGCTGATCCTTTTGAATTAAGCACTAAAGTTGATTTAATGTGGATTAACGGCAAGCCAGTATCAACCCAATCAAGGCAAGATGCTTTGCGTGATCGTTATACTGGTAGTAGTGATATGCCAAGAGCTTATATTAAGTAACTCCACAGTGTTGCATAAACATTAATGAAATTATGGTATTGATAGTAATACATTTGGTATAAAATCTTGTACTCTTGTTGTATAAAATCAATATCATAATTAATTATTTAGGCTTATGCGCTCTCTCTTCATCCTCTTACTTGTTGTTGCAAGTACTTATTGTGCGAATCTAGTTGCACAAACTCAACATTCTCGCCCAAAAATAGGTGTCGTACTCAGTGGCGGCGGCGCTAAAGGGGCTGCACATATTGGTGTGCTCAAAGTTTTAGAAAAACATCATGTCCCTGTTGATTATGTTGTTGGTACTAGTATTGGTGCTTATGTTGGGGGATTATACGCACTAGGTTATTCTGCTGCTCAAATTGAAGAGATAATGCTGAAACTGCCCTGGGATAATGGTTATTCTGACTTTATCCCACGTCAACAGCTCTCATTCGAGAATAAAAAATTAAGAGATCGATATAATCTTACATTTCATCTTGGTTACAGTGAAGGCGAACTGAAAACGCCGAGTGGCTTATTGCTAGGACAGTCAGCAGGTCAGTTGTTAAAGCTATCAACAGATACTGTGCCTCAATTCACACATTTTGATGAATTAGCAATTCCTTATCGCGCCATTGCTAGTAATATTGCCACCTCTAAAATGGTCGTCATAGAAAAAGGCAGTATCAGTAAAGCAATGCGGGCATCTGCAGCGGTTCCAGGTGTTGTCGAGCCAGTTAAAATTGATGGTCAATTATTGGTTGATGGCGGTATTACTAACAATATGCCTGTTGATGTGGTCAAAGCGATGGGAGCTGATATTGTTATTGCTGTTGATATTGGCTCACCATTACTAGATAAGGAAGACATAGGTAGCACTATTGATGTCATCAATCAATTATCGAATATTCTAACCAATACCACGACTTTATTACAAAAAGAACACCTCAGTGAGCAAGATATATTATTACGTCCTGCAATAGATGATCTTAGCACTACTGACTTTTCAATCATGCCGCAAGCACTAGCGTTAGGCGAAAAAATTGCATTATCGGCACAAGATAAAATCTCTCAACTGACGATTAATTTGCAAGAGTATGAAGATTATCAAGCGGATAAAAATAGGAAGAGTCAAACTTGGTTTGATAGTTTTGATAAGCCGGTTGTCTCAATTGTTTATCAAAATAATTCCAATGTTAGTGAAGTCATTATCAAGGAAAAGTTTGCTATCAAAGAAGGGGATGTCGTTACTAAAGAAGCTTTAGATGCAGCGATAAATAGAGTTTATGCCATAAACGAATTTGAGCATGTTGATGCAGAATTTATCGACTTACCTGAAGGGCGCCAATTGATTTTAATGACAGAAAAAAAATCTTGGGGTCCTGATTATTTACATTTTGGTTTTAGTTTACAAAGTGATTTTAATTTTAAGTCAATTCTTGCCCTCGATGTTGCCTATATTAACAATGATATTACACCTAATGGTGGTGAATGGCGCAATGAAGCAAAACTTGGTTGGGAGTCTTCAATTGCCACTGAGTTTTATCAGCCTATAGATAAAAGCCAATATTTTTTTTCAAGATCTAGAATTGAATTTATACAAGATAAATGGGAACCGACTGAAACACGACCTGAGTTAGTCAATGAGCATGTTTTAGGCAACCTTGGTCTTGGTATCAATTATACAGGCAATGGTGCGATAGAGTTTGGCTTTATTGGCGAGAAGGGAAAACTCTCTTTTAAAGATGAAGTTTCAGCTTCACTTGATTACCACTCATTAGGCGGTTATGCCTCTTTTGGTTATGATAATTTAGACAGCATTAATTTTCCCACTCAAGGTAATAAGCTTGCCATTAACGCTTTTTGGCGTAGCGATCATTATGACGATTTTGAAGGCGTGGCGCCTAAAGATACTTCGTTAGAAATACAACTTGATTGGCGCGGGGCTTTTAGCCTTAATCATCACGCTTTTGTTGGTATAGCCTCATTTGCTACAGTCGAAAATGACAGTGATTTTTCAGTGCATGTCACTGAGTTAGGTGGTTTTTTAAACCTATCAGGTTTTCAAAAAGATGCATTAATAGGTGTGCACAAAGCTTTTGCGGCAATTGTTTATCAATATGATCTCGGACGCGAGTTATTTGGTAATGCTAGTTTGCCTATGTATATTGGAACTAGCTTTGAAGCGGGCAATGTCTGGACTGTGAATGAATCGGTCAAATTAGATGATGTCATTTCGTCTGGCAGTTTGTATTTAGGTACAGATACCAGCTTTGGCCCTGCGGTATTCGGTATCGGCTTTGCCTCAGGAGGAAAAAGTAGCGTCTTTATATCATTAGGTAAAAGCTTTTAAGCTTTGCAACACTTAGATATTTATTTACTATCGCCGTTAGCAATATCCCTATAAGAGAATAAACATGTCAGTATTACTTCCCCAAGAGCTTTTTAACAATGCATTTGCTCAAGTGCATCAAACAAGCTTACCTAACGGGCTTGCATCGTTAACGATTGAGCACGCACGCTGCCAAGCCAAAGTAAGTTTGTATGGCGGACAAGTGTTAAGCTGGAAACCCAATGGGCACAGGGATATTTTTTGGTTATCTGACACGGCAATTTTTGAGCAAGGAAAAGCTATTCGGGGAGGTATTCCTTTATGTTGGCCGTGGTTTGGGGCTCATCCTGATAGCAATACCGCGGGAAATCATGGTTTTGCTCGAGGGCAAACTTGGCAAGTTTGTGATATTAGTAGCAATGAAAGCTCCGTTGATATCACGTTATCGCTTCAAGGTAATAATATGCATAGTTTGTTTCCCTATGCATTTAAATTAACACAAGTACTGTCATTTGGCGCAAGCTTCAAGCAATCACTGACAATGGTTAACTTAAGTGAGCAAGATGCTCATTATACTGGCGCATTACATAGTTACTTTAGCGTCAGTAACCCTGAAAACATTACCGTGAGCAAACTAGATGAAGCCCCTTTTGATGATAAGTTAACGGGAGAGCATTGTGCTCCGCAACCATTACTTAACGGTGTTGGACCCGTTGATAGAGTCTATTATTCTGATCAAAAGATGCAGATAGTCGATACACAATGGCAACGAACGATTGAAGTTAGCGCGGATAACACCCAACAGTGGGTTTTTTGGAACCCAGGCATTGCTATTGCTAATGGCATGGCTGATATTCACGAAGCAGGAGAGCAAGAGTTTGTCTGTTTAGAAGCCGCGAATACGCAGCAGCAATTACTTGCTAGGGGTAAAGCGGTTACTGTTTCTCAAGTTATAAAGGTTATCGCCAATACTGAGTAAACTGAGTAAGTAAAATTATTCTAAATGCACAACGACTTGATTTCGGCCGTTAGTTTTAGCGCGATATAATGCCTGATCTGCCTTGGCTAATATATCTTGCAAAGAAACATCGGCTAAGCTGCTTTCACTAATACCAAAGCTAACTGTCACATTAAACTTTTTACTGGTAGAAGAAGGAGAGAAAGGAATATTAGCGATGTTTCTTCTGATACGATCAATAATTTCCTGTGCTTGTTTGGCGTCCGTATCAGGCAATAAAAGAATGAATTCTTCACCTCCCCACCGGCCAGTTAAGTCAATACTTCTTAAGTTTTCGCTTAACTTTTGCGCAATGACTTTTAAAACGTCATCACCAAATAAGTGACCATAGGTATCATTTATTACTTTAAAGTTATCAACATCAGCAATAATAACACTAACGTGATCATGCTCTTGGTGTAGTTGAGAATACTTCCAGTGAATATAACTTCGATTAGGCAATTGGGTTAGATAATCGGTTTCAGAATCTTTGACGACACTTGAGGTAAAGTTAAATATGCATAAAGCAAAAATAGAATAAAGTGCAAATGACACAAGCAAGAAAATAATCAGCTTTGGTATAAATAAAAGCCAATATTCACCTTGTTCGTCTGCTGGGGGAGCAACAATAAAAACACGCCAATTTAGCTCTTTTATTGGCATTTGTGAAATAATTAAATCACTACTTATTGTATCGAATATGCCTGTAGTTACTAGGCCTTCATGCGCTTTCTTTTGCTGACTTTGGTATTGCTTATACCAATCAAGCTCATTAATATTAACGACAGCTTCTCTTCGGTGGTGACTGGTGGTTTTCATTATTTGATTTGAGCTTAAGGTGATATTGTTGTCTTCATCAACAAAATAAAGCTCAAAGCCAAAGCGTTTCTTAAAACTAGCGAATTTGCTGGCAAAATAATCCAAATCAATGGCTAAGCCAATAAACCCTAAAAATTCACGCTGTTCATTCATCATCTTTACATCAAAAAATAAATGCGGATTTTCAGCGTTACCAAAATCAGTAAATTGCTCTTTATCAATCACCTTTAACCTATGATACCACTCGGCATCTTGTCCAGATAAGTCGGTGGTTTTATTAGTAGAATCTATGAGCAACAAGTGTTTTTCAATAGCAATGAAAGACATAGTATTAAAGCGATCTGAAATACTGGTGATATAGTTAAAGATAACTTTATTATCGAGTTCATCTTGTTGAATATAGTCAAGCAGAAAAGGATCACTGGCCATATACTGTGAAACGGTTAATGGCCTAATTATTTCGCTCGTTATAAGCGAGAATAGTGGCATCACGGCTTCTTGCTGCTTTTTGTTGTTAGCGGCAAAAAATTCTTTAAAGGTGAAATAAGAGGTCGCTATTATGACGATAATAGTGATGATAAAAATAGCTGAAATGTAATGGTCAAATTTTTTTATAAACTTCATGAAAGCTGTATTTCTAGTTAACTACACGGGTAAGCTATGTTTAAATTATTTGCAAATGTAACCTAACTGTACGTTTCTCTGTGGCTAAGTGCAATTAGATAAAAGTCTGGTTTTTTAGTTTATTCGTAAGTGTTTGTTTAATAACATTTGAGTAAAAGGAATTTTCAAATAAAATCCTCTTGGCAGCGTCATAAATGGCTTACCATCACGATTAAAAGCTTGCGTTTTGGCTTTAGCGTTAGCTGCTTTTGGCCTTAACTGTAACACTTGCCCATATTTTCCGTGAATATTTTCTACCTCGCCTAGCACAATCATGTCAGTCAACTCCTGCCAATCCATCGCTAACAATGCTTCCTCTTCTTGAGAGGGGGACCAAATGAAAGCGCTCGCTATTTGGCGTTGAGCTAAAGGAATTTCCTTATCACTGACAATAGGTACCCATAAAACACGTTTAAGCTTTTTTTTAACCCAGCAATTTTGCCAGTTAATGCCTGTTAACCCAACTAAGGGGGCAACGCTTACAAAGGTTGTTTCTAGTACTTTCCCTTGACTGGTAATAGGTAACGTTTTCAATTCAATCGCTAGTTCAGGAAAATCTGGCTCAGGCTTTGAGCCTGCACTCGCACCTAACACTTGCTCAAGCAATAACCCTATCCATCCCTTATTACGCTTTAAATCATTAGGGATGTGTATGCCTGCGCTCATGGCAACCTCACCTAACGTGAGCCCTGCTAAAGCTTGAACCTTACTCATTAATTCTGCTTCAGATGTCGGCGCTTTTACTTGCGTTGGAAAAACGATGCTTTTGCTCTATTTAAATATTTTTTACTATTATACTCAAGCACATTCTAATATGCGAGTTTGAAAGTATTGCGCAGAGCTATTTTATACAAAATGGTAGGGATATTACTGACTTTTTAGCGAGAAATTAAAACAGACAAGTAAAATTATCATTTGCTCACTAGCCGTTAATATGATTGAATTGATGACAAATATTTTTAGTTTGTCAGGAGTTCCTGTGATCGATGCCGAAGGCTACCGAGCCAATGTCGGCATAGTAATAATTAATGACAGGGGACAAGTATTTTGGGCAAGACGGTTCGGACAGCATTCATGGCAATATCCTCAAGGGGGTGTTGATGAAGGTGAAACAGCAGAGCAAACCATGTATCGAGAGTTATATGAGGAAGTTGGCTTAAAACCTGAACATGTAAAAATTGTTGCTTCAACCAAGCATTGGCTAAAATATAAATTACCAAAGCGTTATATTAGACACGACAGCAAACCAGTGTGTATTGGGCAAAAACAGAAGTGGTTTTTATTAAAATTAACTGCTCCTGAATCATCGGTTGATTTATTACATAGCACTCATCCTGAGTTTGATGATTGGCGATGGGTAAGTTACTGGTATCCAGTGCGACAAGTAGTGTCATTTAAACGTGATGTTTATCGCAAAGTGATGAAAGAATTTGCTGGACAGGCACTCTCTTTTGCTTACGAAAAACGGCCCGATAGGCGTCCAAATAGGCGTAAACGTCGAGCCTAATTATTACTATGATTTTTGATAACTAGCCTGCTTTACGTGGGCTTTTTTATTTTTAACCATTTAGAAAGGATATCATGCTTACAACTCTGCGTCGTATTGTACTTGAATTTAGTCAAGATGCTCAATTGCATAGCGCGCTAGAGCGCATGGTTAGTCAGATTAAAAAAGCGTTAAAGACTGACTGTTGCTCAGTGTATTTGGCTGATTATTCACAGCAGCATTTTTTATTAATGGCATCAGATGGATTGGCTATCACTTCTTTAGGGCAAACGACTATTGGTTTTTCTGAAGGTTTAGTGGGCTTGGTTGGTCAACGAGAAGAGCCGCTCAATATCGCTAATGCCCATCATCATAAAGACTTTATTAATGCTCCAGAAGTGCAAGAAGATGACTTTAACGCCTTTTTAGGGACACCTATCATTCATCGGCGTAAAGTACTGGGTATTTTATCTATTCAGCAAAAACAGGCGCGTCATTTTACCGAAAACGATGAGGCCTTTTTAGTGACTCTAGCGGCGCAGCTTGCCAATGCGTTAGCTGATGCTGAAGTGAGGAATTTACTCAATCAAACACAAGAAAAAAATTGTACCGTAAAACAATTGGTAGGCATTGCAGGTGCGCCAGGTATAGCATTAAGCCAAATTATGGTTTGTCAGCCCAAAGCGGATTTGACGGCATTAGCTTTATGTGAAATTCCACCTGAAGCGCAAGACGAGCAAACTCAGCGGTTTGAGCAAGCTTTAGCTAAAACATCGGCAGATTTTGAGCAATTAAGCCTTAAACTGAGCCATTTTATTCAAGATGAAACATTGGCTATTTTTGATGTCTATAAACAGCTGCTGACTCAGGCTGATATTAGCCAGGAAGTGTACGCTAAAATTAAGCAAGGTTGGCAGGCAGAAAGCGCATTAAAACTGGTTATAGAGCATTATGTGCTGCAATTTGAAGCCATTGATGATAGTTATTTGCGAGAGCGTGCTAGCGATATTCGTGATTTAGGCAATCGTTTGTTGTTTAATTTGCAGCAACAACATAATCAACCATTAACGCTGCCACACGCTTTTGTACTTTTAGCTGATGAAGTGACCGCCTCTATGCTGGCAGAGTATCAACACAAAGGGCTAAAAGGCATTATTTCTTTATCGGGCTCTGCTAATTCGCATGCGGCAATTTTAGCTCAAGCACTTGAGGTGCCAGCAGTGATGGGGGTCAGTGGTATCCCGTTAGCGCAAATCGATAAGCAAGAGGTCATTGTTGATGGCTACAGTGGTGAGCTATTCATTAACCCTGATGAAGCACTAAAGCGTGAATTTCAACACCTCATTGCCCAAGAGCATGCTTTAACGGAGAAAGTCTTAGCGGAAATCCACCTACCTACAATTACTCCTGATGGTCGCACTATTGAATTACAGCTTAATGCTGGGTTATCAGCAGGTTTTGACTGCCCTGAACAGTTGTCTTCGCTGGGTGTTGGCTTATATCGCACAGAAATTCCATTTATGAGTCGCCCTTGTTTTCCTTCTGAGTTAGAGCAAACTCAGTTATATGAAAAGATTTTAGCTGACTTTCCTCAAAAATCAGTCACCATGCGTACCTTAGATGTGGGTGGAGATAAGTCGTTGTCTTATTTCCCTATTAATGAGGATAACCCGTTTTTGGGATGGCGTGGTATCAGAATAACCCTAGATCATCCTGAGATATTTTTAGTGCAGGTAAGAGCCATGATGCGCGCTAATCAGTATCATAATAATTTAGAAATTATGTTACCGATGATCTCTAATGTCAGTGAAGTTGATGAAGCTCTTCGTTTAATCAACCAAGCTTATTATGAAGTTAATAGTGAACTAAAACAGGAATTAAAAAGCAAACGTAAAGCAGAACATACAGGCCACATTGATAGTGGTAATAATAATTTACCTCGTCCTAAAATAGGCATAATGCTAGAAGTGCCTTCAGTCATTTTTCAGTTAGATGAATTGGCGCAAAGAGTCGACTTTTTCTCCGTAGGTAGCAATGATCTCACCCAGTATTTATTGGCGGTAGATAGAAATAATGCTCAAGTTGCGAGCTTGCATGATGCCTATCATCCTGCGGTATTACGGGCACTAAATAGCATTGCTGAACAATCGACAAAATATTTAGTTCCCCTTAGTTTGTGTGGTGAATTAGCAGGTGAGCCAGCGGGGGCATTATTATTATTAGCAATGGGCTTTGATAAACTCAGTATGAATGGGCATAATATAGCGCGCATAAAATGGGTTATTCGCCACGTCGATTTTCAAAGAGCAAAGATTATCTTATCTCACACGTTAAAATTAACTACAGCTAAGCAAGTACACAGCTACTTGAATGAGCAACTTGAACTATTAAGCTTGGGTGGTTTTATTCGTGCAGGGCTGTAACTAGATGCTAATTATTTTTATTAGTTGTATTGCTCTTGGTTCTCTTGTTGGTTTTCTTGCTGGCTTACTCGGTATTGGTGGCGGCCTAATTATGGTGCCTGCTTTTGTTTATCTTTTACCATTATTAGATGTTGTTGAGCTTGGCTTTAGCCGAGAAGTGGTTATGCATATGGCGCTAGCAACCTCACTTGCAGCTATTGTTATAACTTCATCAAGTGCGGCATTTGCGCATCATAAAAATGGCAATATTCCTTGGAAAATAACAAAGCCTTTAATCTTTTTTGTTGCATTTGGCGCTTTGTCAGGTGCGTTTATTGCGGATTTATTGTCTGCTAAAGCCTTAACTAATTTTTTTGCTATCGCGGTTATGATGCTGGCTTCATATATGTTGTTTTCTATTCGTTTTCAACATTCTCGCACAATGCCATCTCAGCTTAAATTACAAATAATTAGTTTTATTACCGGGATCATTGCTAGCTTAATGGGCATGGCGGGGGGGGCTATTTTAGTGCCAGTATTAACTTACTTTGGTACACCATTACGCCATTGCATTGGTATTGCTACTGTGTGCGGCGTTATGGTGGCTTTGTTTGGTTCGCTTGGTTATATCATTTCTGGACTTGATAACCACTTGTTACCACCTTGGAGTTTAGGTTATGTTTATTTACCTGCTCTACTGGGAGTAGTGCTAACGTCTTCTTTATTTGCGCCTGTTGGAGTGAAGTTTGCAGCAAAAATGCCTGTGCAAACTTTAAAAAAATGCTTTGCTGTTTTTCTCATTTTAGTCGCGCTAAAAATGATGTTAGCTTAGTTTATTGTGTATTAATATCGTCATACTCGTAGTGACATAATCAGGGATATAGCCCTTATATTTGGATAAAAAATGACAGAACAGCTTTTACAATTTCCTATTATCGATCCGATCATTTTTAGCATTGGTCCGGTTGCATTACGCTGGTACGGCATGATGTATTTAATTGGCTTTTTAGCGGCTATGTTTATTGCCAATAAAGCTGCTGATAAAAGCCAAGGTGTTTGGAGCCGTGATCAAGTCAGTGATTTATTATTTTATGGCTTTCTCGGGGTTATTTTAGGTGGCCGAGTGGGCTATGTGTTGTTTTATCAGTTTGAATATTTTCTTGCTGATCCCTTGTACCTATTCCAAATATGGCAAGGGGGCATGTCGTTCCACGGCGGTCTATTAGGTGTCATTATCGCTGTGTATATATTTGCGAGAAAAAGCAATAAATCCTTTTTAGCGGTCGGTGATTTTGTAGCGCCACTGGTACCAATCGGTTTAGGTATGGGACGTTTGGGGAATTTTATCAATGCAGAGTTGTGGGGGCGTCAAACTGACGTGCCTTGGGCTATGGTATTTCCAACCGATCCGCTGAAAATACCACGTCATCCGTCGCAATTATATGAGTTCTTTTTAGAAGGTGTTGTACTCTTTGCTATTTTATATTTTATTTCCCGCAAGCCAAGAGTCCTAGGACTAGCATCGGGCAGTTTTCTTATTGGCTATGGTGTTTTTAGAACCATTGTTGAATTTTTCAGAGAGCCAGATGCACATTTAGGTTTATATTTCTCCTTTATTTCAAAAGGTCAAATATTAAGTTTGCCTATGATTTTAATTGGTTTATTGGTGATTTATTTGGGGTACCTTAGCCAAGAAAAAACGGCTATAAAAACAAACTCTTTACCTAAAACAAAAGCAAGAGGAAAATCATAATGCGTGCGTATTTAGATTTATGTCAGCGAATTGTTGATCATGGAACTTGGGTTGAAAATGAGCGTACGGGCAAGCGTTGCTTAACTGTGATTGATGCTTCACTTGAATACAATGTGGCGGCTAATGAATTTCCGATGATCACTACGCGTAAAAGTTTTTTCAAATCCGCTATTGCTGAGTTTATTGGTTATATTCGTGGTTATGATAATGCAGCAGACTTTCGAAAACTAGGCACTAAAACCTGGGATGCTAATGCTAATTTAAATGAAGCATGGCTCAATAATCCCTATCGTCAAGGTGAAGATGATATGGGCAGAGTGTATGGTATCCAAGGGCGTGCATGGGCAAAACCTGATGGTGGCACTATTGATCAATTGCAAAAAATTGTCGATAACTTAAGTCAAGGTATTGATGATCGCGCTGAGATCATGACGTTTTATAACCCTGGTGAGTTTCATATGGGCTGCCTACGACCTTGTATGCATACCCATAACTTTTCAATTCTGGGTGATACATTACATTTAACTAGTTTCCAGCGTTCGTGTGACGTACCGCTCGGTTTAAATTTTAATCAAATTCAAGTGTTCTTCTTTTTGGCTATTATGGCTCAAATTACCGGACTTAAGCCGGGAACTGCATACCATAAAATAGTAAACGCCCATATTTATGAAGATCAATTGCCATTAATGAAAGATGTGCAGTTAAAGCGTGAGCCTTTGCCGTTACCAAAATTAATCATTAACCCGAAAATAAAATCTTTAAAAGATTTAGAAACTTGGGTAACCATGGATGACTTTTCTGTTGAAGGTTATCAGTGTCACGAAGCTATTAAATACCCATTTGCCGTGTAAAGTGTGCAAAGGATAAAACACCTGCTTAACGCGTTTAGATTAAATAACAAAAAACCGGCATAAGCCGGTTTTTACGTGTTATATGGTTGATGAGCTAATAATTGTGATACAAACCAAACTCTTGATTGATCTTAATGTTTTGATCGTTAGCCCACTGGTAGTACTCTTGATCCGCTAACTGGCTTGCTGCGGCTTTATCAAGCAGCACAATGGCATTTTCATGCATTTGCAAGGCTGAAGCCGGACACATTGCTGACAGCGACCCAGTAATCATATCTTTAACCGCTTTCGCCTTATTTTCACCTGTTGCCATTAATAATACATACCTAGCATCTAATATTGTGGCGATTCCCATCGTCATGGCAAGGGTTGGCTGAAATTCATTATCATCGAATAATCGTGAGTTATCACTTAGGGTTTGCTGAGTTAAGGTTTTAATGCGTGTGCGCGAAGCTAAACTTGATGTTGGCTCATTAAAGCCAATGTGTCCATTAGCACCTATACCTAAAATTTGTAAGTCTATACCGCCAGCTTGCTTGATTTTTTCTTCGTAAGCCAAACCTTGTGATCTAGGGTTTTCTCCTTGTGCACATGTCGGCAAAAATGTTTTATTTTTATCTATATCCACATGATTAAACAAGTTTTCATTCATGAAATGGCGATAACTTTGTGTATTGTTAGCATCAATACCAAGATATTCATCAAGATTAAAACTGGTGGTGTTTTTGAAACTGATTAGTCCTGCCTGATGTTTTTTTACCAGTTGTTGATAAAGACTAATTGGTGTACTACCTGTAGCTAAGCCAAGTACAGGTTCGGGGTTTTTATTGATTAGCTCTGCCACCCACTCGGCAGCATTTTTGGCAACTTGTTGCGCATCATCAAAAATAATAACTTGCATATTTTTTCCTTAGAAAAATTAATTATTACTGCCCTAAGGCGTTATTGATCATTGCTTGTTAGATTCTTTGAACTTTTAATTAGCCTGAGGCTATATTTTTTTACAATGATATTATTTTGGTGCGTTTTGTAAGTTTACCACAAAAAATGCCGATGTATGGATAAAAAAACAACATTTTTGTTTTTATTTGATCTTAAAATTACTTTTAATGTAGGTGTAATTTTCATCTGGTACTACCAGTTTGATTGTGCGACACTTATTAACATGATTAATTTGATGAACCTAAAATTATGGCTAACACCAGAGTATTATTTCATGTTGAAG
>JAPHTO010000040.1 GCA_026196955.1 Colwellia sp.
TAATATAGCTTACGTATCACTAAATCGTCCTGATAAACATAATGGCTTAGATGAAGCTATGATTGTGCAACTAGTACAAACGGCTAAGCAGATCAAAAAAGATCGCACGATACGTTGTGTGATATTGCAAGGTCAGGGGACTTCTTTCTGTTCAGGTTTAGATTTTAGTTATGTTGCCAAACATCCGTCGATGATTGCACGTTTTTTTCTTAAATTGCCTTGGCGTAAAGACAATATGTTTCAACGTGTAGCTCATGTTTGGCGTGATTTGCCGATACCTGTTATTGCTGTAGTACATGGCAACTGTTTTGGGGCGGGTATGCAAATAATCTTGGCTTGTGATTATAGAATTGCGACACCTGAGGCCAATTTATCTATTTTAGAAATGAAATGGGGGTTGATCCCTGATATGAGTGGCATGGTAACTTTATCACGTCTAACAAGAGTAGATATCGCGCAAGAGCTTACCATGACGGGGCGGTTTTTCTCAGGTACAGAGGCGGCTGAGTATGGTTTAGTGTCTAAAGTAACTGACAAACCAGTTGAAGCAGCACAGGTATTAGCTAACACTATAACTAAGCAGAGTCCTGATGCTATTGCAGCAACGAAATACTTATTTAAAAAAACATGGCAGCAAGATACGCGCATGGCGTTGTTATGGGAGCGAATTACCCAATTACGGTTGTTGGGAAGAAAAAATCAGCGTATAGCGATGAAAAATGGTCTTGCCAAAGGAAAAGAGAAAAAAGCTTTTATTGATAGAAGTAGCTTTTAGTTTTCGCTATTAATACAACTAAATAACTTTCGACAAAACAGCTGATTGCGTGCATAGTGAACACTAAACACGCTATTTAGCCTTGAGTATAATGTCTAAGCATACGCCAAAAACAACCGAACAATGGATTGAGCTGATTGCTAATACCGAGCTGCCCGCTATTACTTCCACGGCAAAAATGCTCGATAAATTTTCCAATGATGATAAGTCATCCCTGCCCAAATTAAGTAAAGCAATATTGCATGATCAAGCGCTTTCTTCTTGCTTATTAAAAGTGGCTAATAATGCCCAGCATATTGGTGTTAATAAAGTCACTACAGTCTCACGAGCAACGGTTATCTTGGGAATTCAAACGGTTAAAAATGTCTGCTTAACAGCGAAATTGGTGGATAGTTTATTAGCCAGTAAAAGCTTGGATTTTCGTGTTTATGAAAAACTCATGCAGTTAATGGCTAATTCCTTCTTTGCCGCGATGTTAGCAAAAATGATGGTGCCTAATTACAGTGATGAAACGCAAGAAGAAGTGTATTTAGCTGCATTGTTATATGGAATTGGTGAAACAGCGTTTTGGAGTAGTGGTGGCAAGTTTGCAGATAAGTTAGCTAATTCTGCTGATATGAATAGCCCTGATTTTGATCGCTATTGTGAACAAGAAATGGGGACAAGCTTTAATGCGCTGAGCAAAGGTTTGGCAACGACATGGAATTTAAGTGATTTATTGTTAAAAGCGTTGGATCAACCTACAAATCGGACAAAGGAAGTAAAAATTATCTATTTTGCTGATAAATTAAGTAGCTGTATCGCACAACCAGGTGAAAATGAAGAGGAGTTCAACCATCTATTAGACGATATTGCAGATATTATGCAGATCACAGTTAAACAGCTAAAGGTTAGGATCAGTCACACACGTGAGCAAGCCATGGAGTTGTTAAGCTCTTATGGCGCAGAAGTCTTATCTGATTTGATTAAAGTATTGCCTAAAGCGAGCGATTTTGGGCAACATAAGCCTCTGATGCCTAGTCATCAAATCAGTCAAGAGAAAGCTGTGTTAACTTCATTTATGACATTAACGCAATTAATGAAATCAAGCCGTGATTTGAATGAATATATACAAACGGTATTAATTGATGCTGCTAAAGCGTTTGAGTTTGAACGTTGTAGTTTTTTAATGCTTTGTGATGACAAAAAGCTGGTTAAATCGCGCTTTGTCTTCAATGAGCAAGGCGAGAAAGAGCCTACAAGATACAGAATAGATATTCACACGAGTGAAAATGCCATAGGTCGCGTTTTAGAATCTAAAATGCCTGTGTTAATCAATGATTATACCCATAGGCAATTTAGAGATTTAGTAACTAAGGAATTGGCTCTTTTCATCAATGAGGGGTCGTTAGCCATTGTGCCAGTAATGATTGGTAATAAAGCTATTGGCGTGATATGTGGGCAATTCTTGGCTAGCAAAAAGAAGATTGAGCCAGAAAATTTTCAGCAATTATGTGCATTAGTTGATCACCTCAATTTGTGTTTAACTATGATTATGCGAGGTTGATGACTTTAGCGTTCATCTTCTGTTAGACTCACTTTTTATTTTGCCAATAATTATTTTTTAAATGACTTCTTCTACACTTTTTACTAGTAAATTCATCTTAGACAAGCCTCATTTTAATGAGTGTTACAGTCAAACTAATACGGTTGACCGCTCAAGTAAGGCTTATCTAAAGTCAGGCATTTTAACTGTTTTTGGTTTGTATCTTTTGCTTTTTACTCAAGTAAACGCCTATGCTGCTTGGTTTGTGATTGCTTTAGGCGTATTAGAAGCTGTGAGTCTTTACTATCATCAACCTTGGTGGGTTATGAGACAAATGCTTTCAAAGGCTTCTAATAGTGAAGTAACGGTTACCATAGATGAGCAAGGAATTTTAAGTGAATCGTTTTATCATACAGGCAGGATCCTATGGCAAGATATCACCGAGCTTCACGAGTCTAGTTTAGGTTTTGTTATCTCGTTTACTATTGATAAAAGCGCCGGCAAAAGCTATTTGTCAAAAAGCTGTTTATCGACTGATGCGCAAAATTACATTTTACAAAAGTCTCCAAAGACACCTTCTAAATCGTCAGCTAATGAAGAAGTAAAATAACGGCCAGTTTTATGTCAGCTGCCAGCCCTGTTCGTTTATCTAATCCCAAATTTATCGCTGTTTTTGTGCTGCTATGGTTGCTTTTGCTTTATAGTGCCAGCCCACCATTACAGGAATTACTCGATTATTGGCTATTTAGTTTCTTAGGAATTATCGGGGCTATTTTTGCCAACTCAACAGGGGCTGGAGGCGGCGTAATTTTTATTCCTATGTTCACTGAATTAAATTTTACTGAGCAGCAAGCAATAGCCACCAGTTTTGCAATACAATGTTTTGGTATGACAGCCGGAGCTGTGACTTGGTTTCATCATTATCATAGTCAAAAAAGAGATTTGCGGTTGTGGCAGGGATTTAAACGCATTATTGCTGTGACAACGCTTGCCGCTATGTTTGGTTTAACTGCCGTTTTTACTTGGCAATTTGCATCACCAGCCTCATTGCATGTTAGCTTTAGTTACTTTTCGCTTACGCTAGGGGCTTTTATTATCCTCACTGTGTATTTATTAAAGCCGCACCGAGAACGAAGCCAAATTTATCTTTTCGATTATATTGCCCTTATTCTTATTGGTCTCTTTGGCGGTGCTGTTACAGCTTGGTTAAGTGTTGGTGTAGGTGAGTTATTGGTTATATACCTGCTTCTTAGGCGTTTTGATATTAATATGGCTGTTGCAGCAGCTGTGGTTGTGTCAGCTATAACGGTTTGGCTAGCTATTGGTCAAGTGAAGTCGGAGGTTTATTGGCAAGTGGTTATCTTTGCTGGGCCTGGCGCTGTACTAGGTGGTATTTTTGCAAAGACCGTAGTCACACATATGTCGGCAACACGATTAAAATTGTTTTTTGCCGTTTGGTTGTTAATTAGTGGCAGCTTAGGCATTATTTAAGTCATTCTCATACTCTGTTGGAAATATTATGAAACTTATTGGCTCTACTACTTCACCTTTTGTTAGACGCTTGCGTCTTTATTTTACTTTGCTAAATGTGACAGATTTTGATTTTGTTAATTTAGATATTTTTTCTAGTCAAGATCGTCAATTACTCACCGATAATAACCCGGCTCAAAAAGTACCTGCCTTAGTTGACGAAGGGCAATGTCTTTATGATTCGAGAGTCATATTTCGTTATCTTTCGCAAAAATATCAACAGGCACCATTGTCATGGGCACAAGAGAATACATTAACATTAATTGATGCTGCTAATGACTCCTTGGTAAGCATACTGCTGCTTGGCCGTTCAGAGATAGATACTAGTGAGGACAAGTTGTTTTTTAACTTACAACACGAGCGAGTAGAGCAAGTTATGTCAGTGCTGGCACAAATGGTTACTCAAGGTGACTTTGATGATTGGCACTATCCAGCTATTTGTTTGTTCTGTTTACTTGATTGGGTAAGCTTTCGCCAACTTTATGATTTTAGTGACAAGAAGCCTTTAAGTGATTTTTATCAGCAAGCTATGTCTAACGCTGGGGTTAATGAAACAGATCCTCGATAAAGTTAATCGTTAGTGGATTACAATTCAACACTGACAATTAACAAGCTATTACAGTTTACCATCTAGCTGTGCTTTACAATTTTTTCATCAAGAATATTAACCCACTTGATGCAAGGAGAATTGTGATGACAATTAGTTTAGTTACTGAAAACAGTGAGCAATCAGTTAATAACTTAGCGTTAAAAACTACTTTAGTTAATGGTCATGAGCCGTTGATCTTATTAATTGAAAATGATCAACGTCTATCAAATACTTTGCAACACTACATACAAAAAAATGGTTACAGTGTGGAGCGAAAGTGTCATAGAGATATCATTGAGCAGCGCGTAACACGTATGCAAGCGGATATGATCATTTTAGATATTGGCTTTAGTGATGTGGTGAGTCTATCGCTTATCACACAAATTCGACGTCATTTCTCAGGGCCTTTGGTGCTATTAACTTCTCGTGATAGTGAGCAAGAGCAGTTAACAGCATTTAATTTAGGGGTCGATGAGTATTTGGTCAAGCCAGTATCGGCCAATATCTTTTCAGCCAGAATTGCAGCTTTATTCAGACGGGCTGTTAAATCAAAGGCCGTTGATGAAAGTAGTAAAATTAGCGTTGGCAACTTAACCTTATATCCTTTTGCTCATAAATGTCAGTTGGGGCAGCAAACCATTGTTTTAACTCAGTTTGAGTTTAAACTTTTGCGCTTACTTGCTGAAAATGTAGGAAAAATAATGAGCAGAGATCATATTTATCAAACCTTGTTGGGGCGAGAGTATAATGGGTGCGAACGTACTGTTGATGTTAGGGTTTCTCAATTGCGAGAGAAATTAACCAGTAACGATCAACGAAACATTTGCATTGAAACCATTTGGGGGCAAGGGTACATGCTAAATACTGTCGATTAAGAGAGTATTTCAAGGGGGTTGATAGGTACCGCTAAAAAGTATATGTGGTACCTACTAACGCCATATTGGTGTTGTTATGGATGATGGCACTATTAAAGTTGTTAATGCTAGGCGAGTGAATGATTCCGCCAGAAAAGTGCCAGGTTGAATTTATTGTATAACTTCCTATCAACCCGTAACTGTAATTCAATTCACTATCACTTACCGTGTTCATATTCTCCAATGCAGGCATTTGGTAATAATGCAAATCTATGTCTTTGAATTGTTCAATATTCGCCGTCAATGACAAATTAAAAGCATTATTATTATGTAAGGTGATCGCACCGTTGAGGTAATATTTTCGCCAGCTTGATGTTTGCGGAGATTGCATTAGCCCTGTTTCAATTGACACTAGGCTAGTGGAGAACTTTCCTTGTATTTGTGGCTTTGAATTTAAAACTATAGCGTCAAAAGCTGCGTTATCATTATTTGCAGTTAATGTTGGTTTTTTAAGGGTAAGCTCTTGGTTAATATGAAAAACGCTAGTCGCTGAATTGCTTTTATTCAGCTCGTCGGCATACCCTATGCTGCTGAGTAAATAAAGTAAAACCAAGCTTGAAAAAAAATAAGCTGAATGTTTCATGTATTTCCCTGTTATTAACTTACTATTATAATTTATAAAAGAGCTTATTAGGCGGCTAATGAGTTCTTTGCTTGTTAAAAACAATTGCAAACTGCTTTATTAACTATAGTTAAAAATACAGAAAAGTGAGTTAAATTTTTGATAAAAGAGTGAACTTTATTATAAATAAAAATAAGTGCTTGATTTTATTTGATAGAAGAAAAAATGGAGCAGTAAAACGGCCAATAGTATATACTCGCCTCCTTAAAATTTTATAGGATTCTCCATTGCTAGCTTTTTTTCGATTCATATTAATGTCGATTGCTTTTATATTTGTCTGCGTAGCATCTTGCTTGTATTGCTTAATAAGACCATTTCACCGTAATAATGTTCATCATACGGCCAGGTATTTAGGGAAGATCACTAAATTATTAGGTTTTGAGGTGGAAGTCCGATTACCCGAATCCATTAAAAACCTTGGTCCTGCGGTTTATGTCGCTAATCACCAAAATAATTATGATGTGTTTACTATGGCGAATGCTGTGCAGCCAGGCACCGTGAGTGTTGGTAAAAAAAGTTTAAAATGGATTCCACTTTTTGGGCAAATGTATTGGTTAACGGGCAATATTCTTATTGATAGAAAAAACACCAGTAAAGCGATGGGAACTATCAGTTTGACAGCTAAAAAAATTAAAGAAAATAAGCTGTCAGTTTGGATGTTTCCTGAGGGAACTCGTAGCCGTGGTCGAGGTTTACTTCCTTTTAAAACCGGTGCTTTTCGAACAGCCGTGCAAGCTGGTGTGCCCATAGTACCTATTTGTGGTAGTTGCCAGCATCAAACCATTGACTTATCGCGTTGGGACAATGGTAAAATAATTATAGAGGTGTTAGAGCCTATATACATTGATGATGGTAGTCGTGAAACTATTCGTATGGTTGCAGATAAAACACACGCATTAATGCAAGAAAAAATTAATCAATTAAATGAAGAATTAACAAATAGCTCACCGGATAACAAAGGATAATTACTATGATTGATGAAGAATTACAGCATTGGTTTGAGCATACTGAACAGTTAGTAACAGAGCTGCTTGAAGACGGTACCAATGACGAAGTTTATCATACCATTGAGCATCATTTTGCCAGTGAAGATTTTGACTTGTTAGAAAAAGCGGCGATAACCGCATTTAAATTAGGTCTTGAAATAGAAGAGCCTGAAGAAGCTGAGCTGGAAAATGGCGATAAAGTTTTTGCTTTCGATATTGTAACTGAGCAAATGCTAAGTGTTGAAACGCTTAAATCAGAAACTAAAAAAATGTATGAATTAGCAAAAAAATGCAAAGTAGATTATGATGGCTGGGGAACGTATTTCGAAGAATAATTCTGCTTTTTTTCAATCGTAAAAATCAATTAGTCAACATATAAAGGATAAATACCATGGAATGGTTAAGTAATTTTTTCACTCATGAGCCGCTTTCTATTGCAATTCCCGTTATCGTCATTGTTAGCATTTTTATTTATGCCGCTCGTCGTGCTCATTGTAAACACGTAGAGCGCATAAAAAAGATAGACGAAACATATAATCCTAAGGCGACTTTCCGCCGCTGATAAATTTTATTATCGAGTGCCTTTATTCCTCATGCTGCTTTAGTTCAAAGGCGCAGCGTTGACTGAACCATGAAAATGCCGCTGGAACAAAGAAGAAAGATAGTAGAGTGGTTAACACTGTGCCGCCTGCAATGGCAATGGCAAACGGTGGCCAGAAGCCTCCTCCCGCTAAGATTAACGGTAAGAAACCTCCAACTGTTGTGATCGTTGTTGAAGTAATATGGCGAGTACAACTTTGTACACCGTTAATAATTGCTTCACGATCGCCTGTTACCGCAAGAGCATTACTTTTTAATTCTGCAATAATGACAATAGCAGCGTTAATTGCTAGTCCCATTAAGCCAAGTAAAGCAATAATAACAGTAAAGCCAAACGGGTAATCAAATAGGTACACACTCAATAAGCCTAAGCCAACGGATTGCATGGCCGAGAAAAAGATAATGCCACCCAGTCTAAAGGAATTAAATGATAAAACTACGACGGTGATCAATAGTGTGAAGATCACCCCCACGCTTGCCAGTAGTTGCCCAACAGCGGAGTTTCTTTCTGAAGATTCACCACCAATTTCAATGCGATAGCCTGCCGGCAGTTGATAGTTTTGCTGAGCTAACTTTTCTTGCACGCGCGTTAAAACAACACTCGGCAAAACACCTGAGCGAATATAGCCTTCTACAACATTGACTCTAGAGCCATTTCTATGAGGTATTGCGCCTCTGCTTGGTTTAAGAGAAAAATCTGCTAGGGCAGTTAAAGGAATTATTTTTTCATGACTGTCTTGTAGCGGACTGTGTAAGTTGATATTTGCTAAATCAGTTACTTTTGCTCTTTGCTCATTGGCTATTCTTACTCTTACAGGGATAGACTCTGTTGCTTCAATAATAGAGCCGCTTACTTGGCCGCTTAAAGCGCCTTGGAGTTGCTCGGCTATATCCACTAATGACAAGCCCACAAGCGCTGCTGCTTCTTCATCGGCTTTAACCCAAACCTTTGGTGTGCCGGGCTGTAGGGTTACACGCGTATGGATGATATCGCTTGTTTGCGACATGATTTTACGCAGATCATCGCCAATAACTTTTAGTGTATCTAAATTGGGACCAAAAATACGAAGCTCAACGGGGGCATTAAATGGAGGGCCTTGCTCTAGCTTTCGTACTAATATTTGGGCTTGCGGCACGAGTTTATCTAATGCTGATTGTAAGCTTGGTATCAAGCGATTAGCCGCTTCAAAATCGCTTGCGGTTACCATGGCTTGACCATAATTTTGTTTGCCATCCTGACTTGGTACTAGGTTGTAATAAAATGACGGGGCATTTTTACCTAAAAACCAGCGTACTTTTTCAATACCTTGCTGCTGATACAGGAAATTACTAATGTGTTGACTGACAGCTTTGACATTTAAAATACTGCTTTGTGACGGTAAAAACAGTTCAATTTGAAACATATCCCTATCAGAGGGGGGAAAAAATTGTTCACTTAATTGTTTTGATAAGACAAAGCCAAGTAAGGGTAAGCAAAATACCACGAATACTGTTGTTTTTTTATAACCCAATGCCAACCGTAAAGTTCGAACAAATAAAGCATTTAATTTAGGTAAGTGAATGCCAACCTGATACCAGTTATTGCTGTTAGTTTGTGAAGCTTGACTGATTGCATCTTTAGCAGAAGTCTCTTTATGAGCATGAGATCTAGGGATAAAACGCCCAGCGAGCCCCGCAACTATGGTATGAGAAATGACGTAAGAGCCGATAAGTGAAAAAATAACACTATAAGCAATACCACCAACGAACTCACCTGCGGAGCCTGGCATAAGGATCAACGGCATAAAGGCTAAAATTGTGGTAATAGTTGAGCCAAGCAAGGGAAGCCAAAGGTGTTTTACCGCAAAACCTACAGATTCAAGTCGGCGCATTCCTTGTTGACGCTTAGTTTGTATGGTGTCTGTCATAACGATGGCATTATCAACCATAATACCCAAAGCAACGACTAAGCCAGTGACAGACATTTGATGAATGGGAATACCATAAAAATTCATCACAGATAAGGTAAATAAAACGGTTAGTGGTAACGATGCTGCAACAATAGCTGCTGAGCGCCAACCTAAAGTGATCAGCAGCACCACTGAAATAAGGACAAAACCCAGAGCAATATTATCGATCAAATCTCCTAGGCGTTTTTCGGTGTAAGTGTTTTGATCAAATAGTACTTCCAGTTCAATATTTTGCGGTAACTTTGTTGCATATTGCGCCAGCACCTCTTTAATATTGTTACTCCATAGATCAATACGTAAATTAGGCAACATGCGAGCCGCAACCACAACAGCAGGCTTATCATTTACAATCGCTATTTCTTGTGCTGGCCAAGCTAAGCTTTTACTAATATTGGCAATATCGCCCAAGCGTAAAATAGTGCCAGATTGGTTTTCACGTACCGGAATATTTTCAATACGGTTGATGGTATCAAAGGCGCCAACTAGCTCTATTTGCATTTGGTTTGTGGGATTTACTAACTGTCCTGCAGACACTTTGGCATCTGAGCGTTGAATTTTTTGGGCTATTAATTTGCTTGATAACTTTAGTTGAGCGTTTAGGTTTTGATCAATTTCAACTAACACTTCTTCTTGGCCTTGACCAAAAATAGTTACTATATCTGTGCCCGTTACAGTGCGAAGTCGGCTCTGTAGGTCATTTGCATAGCGGCCTAGGCTAGCAATATCACTTGGGCTATCGCCTTGCCAGTTTAAGGCAATCAATTGCGTGTAGGCATAACTCCTGTCATCTTCAAGTGTAGGCGTTAAGGTGTTTGGTGGTAGTTGAGGTGTAACGTCATTAATGAGATCCCTTACTCTTGACCAAACAGGGGCTGAGTTGGTGACTTCATCGAGTAATTCTAATTTTACCGCCGATATACCAGGCCTAGACACTGACGTTATATTTTTGATTTCAGGCAGTTTACGTAATTTTTGCTCAATTTTTTCGGTAATGAGCACTTCTATTCTTTCGGCGCTAGCGCCTGGTAATCTTGTTAATACACTAGCATGACGGTTTTGCATGCGTGGATCTTCCATTCTTGGCATTGTCGACAGCGCGCCAAGCCCAGAAACAATTAACAAAATTATTGCCAGCGACATCAACCGGCCATTTTTAACAAATGAACGGATCATTGTTGACTACTCACGTTATGCGTAGATGTTTGGTTTTCGAGCTGTTGGGCGAGCTGATTATTTTGCTTATTGCTTTTAATTATTTGACCAGCAACATAACGGTGAACACCTTGAGAAACGACCTTGTGAGACTCAAGAGGCAAGCCAGTTACATACACTGACTGTTCGTTTGCATGAACAATATTTACGGTCGCCGTTTGTAAGGAAAAATTATGATTCTCTTTAGTTAAAGGTGTGGCAACAAACACTTGCCATTGTCCTCTAACACCATCCGTCATTGCTGCTAATGGTAGCCAAAATCCCGGTGTTTGTATTTTATCTTCGATAGTTACTCTAACTAACTGGCCATTAAATTGTTGGTTATTATTGACTGGTTCTGCAATTTTTAAACGAAGCTGAACGGTTCTATTAATGGCATCTATTTGTTGACCAATGGCAATTAGTCGAGCTTTCGATGTCACTGTGGTATGACTAGCAATGCTAATATCAAATAATTGTCCCAGACTCAATGTACTGGCTAATTTTGCAGGCACACCAACACTGATTTCATTGTTCCCTTGTTCAATTATTCTAAAAATAGTTTTGCTGGGGGAAATAACCTCACCTGTAGAGGCTAAGCGTTTTGTGATCACACCATCAAAAGGAGCAATGAGTGTCGCTTTTTCTTTTTGATAATCTAAGGTTTGAATTTGAGCATTTAAGCCATTAATTTGTGCTGTTAAAATTTGATTTTCAGCATTGAGTTCATCTAAGCGTTGCTTAGAGCTATAGCCATCATTGATTAATGTTTTTATTCTAGTTAAGTTTGCTTGATTTAACTTTATTTGAGCTTGCAACTGGTTGATTTTAGCTTGTAATTCAGTGGTTTTATAACTTAACAGTTGAATATCTTGTTTAGCCAGTAACTGATTTTTTCTAATCACATCACCATCATCGACTAAGAGTGTGCTTATCTTCCCTGAATACTCAAAGCTTAAACTGGTATGCTGTTTAGCCTTAATTTGGCCTAGGTAGCTTCTAGCGATGGTATAGCTTTGCTCAGGTGAAATATCGACAAGTGTGGCACTTTGATAAAATGTTTCTTCAACTCCTTTATTTTCATCTTTTTCCGAGCAGCTACTTATGAATAACAGCGTAACTAAAATAAAGTAGAAAAGTTTACCTTTAGCGAATGGGGTATGAGAGAAAGGTACTTTGTAGTAAATAGTCATTTTACTGGGCCTAATTAAGAAGGTATTTAACAAGATCAAACAAATCTGTCCAAACAAGACTAGACTGTATAGTCTAATTTAAGTTAGTTTAAATACTTCAAACTGGACTGTCTAGTTTATTTTGTTAAAATACTAGTAAGCAAATATTGCAAAAACCTGAAGTACTGAGAGCTAGATGGTCAATAAACGAAGTAAAAATGTAGCTAAGCGCCAGCAAATTTTAGATGCTGCAATTAATTTATTTACCGAGCAAGGCTATGCCGCCACCAGTATGGATTTGATTGCTAGAAATGCCGATGTCTCAAAGCAAACAGTTTATAGTCATTTTGGCAGTAAAGATGATTTGTTTTCAGCTTCAATAGCGCAAAAATGCGAGTCGCTTCATATTCTAGATTTATCTATGGATGATCTTAGTGATCCAAAACGTATATTGATGCAACTTGCACAAAGGTTTACTGAAATCATCTCTTCACAACAAGCCTGTGCGGTACATAAGATTTGTGCCTTTGAGTCAAAAACTTACCCTCAAGTTTCAGATCTTTTTTATCAGGCTGGGCCTTTAAAGATTACCAATGAAGTCACACTGCTTATGGAGAAACTGCATCAGCAAAAAATTCTCAATATTAGCAGCCCTAGGCATGCCGCTTTACAGTTTTTGAATATGATGAAAGGTGAGTTGTGGATGCAATTAGAATTTAATACGACTGAGCGTATATCAACAAAAGAGCTAGAAACATATTTACATGATAGTGTTGAGTTTTTTATCCGCGGTTATGCGATTAAATAGCGAATAATGCCTTCAGAACACTATTCGCTTTTGTTGATAGTTAAGATAACTGCCCTGTAGAATCTCTAACAACTAACTGCGGCACATATTGGCTAATTTCATTGTTGTTCTTTTGCTTACGCACTTGGCTTATTAATAAGCTGGCAGCATTTTTGGCTATTTCTTTATTCGGCTGGTTTGCCGTCGTTAATTTTGGCCATGTTTGGCGCGAGAAGGGACTGTTTTCAAAGCCTGCAATAGATAATTGCTCAGGGATACTTATATTCATTAATCTCGCTGCAAATAGTGCCCCCGCAGCTATTTCATCATTACAGGAAAATATTGCGCTAGGGCGATCCTCTGCTGCATTGTCTAATGACATCAACTGTTTTGCACCATTGACACCTGACTCAAATGAATACTCGCCTTCAATAAGCAAATTTTTATTAAACTCAATATTATTCGCCTTTAATGCTCGTCGGTAGCCTTTATAACGCTCTATTGTTGACATATGTTCGGCGCCACCGGCAATAAAAGCAATTTTATTATGGCCTAAATCAATTAAATGCTGAGTAATTGTTTGCGCAGCATCTCTATCATTTACCATCACACAAGGGCTAAGTTCATCAGGCGCAGTATCCCCTGACATTATACGCACAACGTGAATATCTAAATCAGTGATACGTTTAACAAATTCAGGGTTTTCAGAAAAAGGTGGCGTTAATACTAGGCCAGCAACACGCGCCTGTTTGATGGTATTAATCACATCTTCGGTAATGTTTTCTTGCTGTGAATCACAGGGATTGATCAACAATTCAAAGCCTTGTTGTCGACAAGCAGCTAAAATACCTTCTTGCATATCAATAACATAATATGCATTTGGATTGTCATATACATAGGCGATAGTATATGACTTAGTACCCGCTAAGTTGCGCGCAGCAAGGTTGGGCTGATAGTTTAACTCTTTTACTGCGGCTTGCACTTTTTCACGAGTAAGTTGGCGAACAGAAGGTTCATTATTCATTACCCGTGAAACTGTTTTTATAGAAACGCCAGAAAGTTTGGCGACATCATTAATTGTTGCTTTCATTTGTCCACTTAGCCTTTTAGTACTTATTCTCAGATTAGCTAATACGTCAAGAAGCACTAGAGTAGTGCTTCTTGTGTCTTGCGGCAATAACTAATAGCAAATATATCTAAATCCTTGATAGAACAGCGCCGATATGCGCTTTTAAGCTGTAAAATAAGAATTGACAGCGCTGTCATTGTTTTGTAGGGTAGCATAACTTTTATTATTTTCATAATAATGTCATCAGATGTAGTTTATGATTGATGACTATGAATAGTTTATTGCTAAAACAGGAATACTTATGTCAGCGCGTCAAAATTTAGCAAGTTGGATTAAATTACAGCAACTCGCCCAAGTCAAAAAATCTCAGCATATGAATACCTTGTTTGCTCAAGATAGTGAACGGTTTGATAAGTTTTCCATCGAGCTACCAAACATGTTGCTTGATTATTCAAAAAATATAATTGATAGCGAAACGGTTGATTGTCTTCTCGCGTTAGCGGAAGAAACAGGTGTATGTAATTGGCGTAAAAAAATGTTCTCAGGAGAGAAGATTAATAAAACAGAAGACAGGGCGGTATTACATACGGCATTGCGTCGCCAAAGTCATGAGCCATTGATGATAGACGGTGAAAATGTTACCGATCATGTGCAAAGTCAATTGGCAAAAATGGAAGTGTTTGTTAATAAAGTTAGGCAAGGGCATTGGTTGGGTTTCTCAGGGAAACGCATTACCGACATTGTTAACATTGGCGTGGGGGGCTCAAACCTTGGTCCTCAAATGGTCACCGAAGCATTGAAACAGTATAGTGATGGCAGTGTAAATGTTCATTATGTTTCTAATGTTGATGGCGCGCAAATTGTAGAAGTATTACGTCCTTTAGATCCCGGAAAAGTACTATTTATCGTTTCAAGTAAAACCTTTACCACCACAGAAACAATGACTAATGCTCGTACTGCCATGAAGTGGTTAACAAGCTCTTCGTTTGATGAAAGTTCAGTGGCCAAGCATTTTGTTGCTGTTACCGCGAATAAAGAAAATGCAACTAACTTTGGCATTGAAGCGGAAAATATCTTTGATATGTGGGATTGGGTAGGTGGCCGTTTCTCATTATGGTCAGCCATTGGTTTAGCCATCGCCCTTGATTTGGGCTTTGATAAATTCAAAGAGTTACTTGATGGCGCTCATTACATGGATCAACATTTTATCAATGCACCGCTAAAAGATAATATGCCAGCTATTATGGCGTTGATCAGTGTTTGGAATACCACTTTTTTAGGCGCACAATCACAAGCTATTTTGCCTTATGATCAAACTCTGCATATGCTGACTGCGTACTTACAACAAGCAGAAATGGAAAGTAATGGTAAATCGGTTACTTGGGATGGCAACGAAGTTGATTATGCAACAGTTCCGTCAATTTGGGGAGAATTGGGTATTAACGGCCAACACGCGTTCTATCAATATTTGCATCAGAGCAATAATGTTGTGCCTGCTGATTTTATTGGCTCTGTTGAAAGTGTTACCCCAGTAAAAGGGCACCATGAAACACTCATGGCTAACTTTTTTGCTCAAACTCAAGCATTAATGGCGGGGGTGAATGAAAAGCAAGTTAGAGCTGATTTAAAAGCAAAAGGGCGCACTGAAGACTATATAGACAAAGTTGCCCCCCATAAAGTGCACAAAGGCAATAGACCCACCAATACCATTTTGTTAAAGCGAATAGATCCCAAAACATTAGGGAGTTTAATTGCAGCGTATGAGCATAAGATTTTTGTTCAGGGTATCATATTGCAAATATGTTCCTTTGATCAATGGGGCGTTGAACTAGGGAAAGGCTTAGCAGCTGAAATTCAAAATGAGCTTGAGAGTAATAATATTTCCTCTAAGCATGATTGTTCAACGGCAAGTTTAATGGCGTTCTATCAAAAGGCTAAATAGCTTTATTTGAATCTTTCGTTACTGAAAAATATATCTTGAGATACTAGCGTTCTATAAAAGATCTTTTGTTGAGTCAAAAGATCTTTTTTTCATTTATCAACTGAGAGAATTTTGCATTGCTTTGTCATTTTGAAAAGCGATATTTATGACAAAAAATTGCAATTATTATTGTAAAACTGTCTTAATTTCTTAGAAAAAACACTTAAAGTTTAATAAAAAAGCCTATTTTCTTTAAAAAAATTGAAAATAAAAGTTAAGTTAAATCAGTACTTTTATGCTGTTTTGGCTATATGTTTACAATTTATTTTCAATTTACTCTAGCCAAATGGAAAAATAAGCGTTAAGGTTTTACATGATTTATGACAGCGTTGTCATCAAGCATGACAGCGCTGTCGTAAAGCCAAAAATACAATATTATTAATCTATAAAAAAATATTTTCAAAAAACAAACGTGTGTAAGGGAAAGTCGATGTCATCTAAAACATTTAAAAAAGGCGTATTAGCGAGCTCTATCGCTTTGATCCTAGCCGGTGGTACTGCACCTATGGTTATGGCTGCCGAAGAAGCAAAAGCAGAAAAAGAAATTGAAGTCATTCAAGTTACGGGGATTCGTGGTTCATTAAAAGAGAATATTAATGCTAAGCGTTTTTCTGATACCGTTGTTGATGTTATCACTGCTGAAGATATGGGTAAGTTTCCTGATAAAAATGTGGCGGACTCTTTAGCGCGTGTTACAGGTGTGTCTGTTAGCCGTGAATTTGGTGAAGGTGAAAAAATTAGCATTCGTGGTGCTGGTCCTAAATACAATCGTACTTTACTGAATGGTCAAACTGTTGGAACCGCAGATTGGTTTATATTAGACGAAGCGTCTCGCAGTTTTAACTATACTCTGTTGCCATCTGTCATTGTTAAATCCTTAGAAGTACATAAGTCACCAACAGCGAGTATTGATGAAGGCTCAATTGGCGGTACTGTTATTCTTAAAACTCGCCGTCCATTAGATATGGACGCCAATACAGTAAGCTTAGGGCTAGAAGCTCAGTATTCAGATGCTTCAGGGGAAACCGACCCTTCAGCAAATGCTATGTATTCATGGAAAAATGAAAATGAATCATTTGGTGTTATGGTTTCAGCAGTTAAGCAAGATCGTACCGTAGAGCGTAAAGGCTTTGAAGTACTTAGCTGGAACGAAGTTGATGACAACTTAGTACCGGGTAATATTGGTGTACCACTTTTTAAACAAGATCGCGAACGTACAACGTTTTTTGCCACGCTTCAGGCTGCTCCAAGTGATGATTTATTAATTACGTTTAATGCAATGACTTCAGAAATGGATGCGAATAATCAAAACTCTAACTTATTGCATTTTTCTGATTCTGCAACTGATATTGCGAATGCTACAAATATCGGCTCTGATGGTGCTATTCTTGCGACATCTAATCCGGCAGGAAAAATTGGTTACAATTATATAAACCGTATCTCTAGTACAGAAACAGAGCAATTTCATTTAGATATTGATTATGATAGTGATAATTTCACATTAAATTTTGAAATAGGTACTACATCAGCGGAAGGTGGTACTTTTCGTGAAACATCATGGGAATATGTTGATGCAGATGCAGGCTACTCTTATGATTTAACTGGAAAACCCACTGTAGATTTTGGCGTTGATCCTAGTGATGGTGCTAACTTTGCCGCAGGCTGGATATGGGGTGGGGAAAAACCAACAACGGATGATGAAGATTTTGCCCAGTTAGATTTTACTATTCCTGTCGAAATGGGGATGTTTACTGCAATTAAAACAGGTGTAAAATACCGAGATGCAAAACGCACTCAGGATCACAATGTTTACAGCTGGCATGCACCCTTTACAGATGGCGGCGGAGCAGATTGGGATGTTTACTTGCAACACATCTTCGATACTTGTCCAACTCTTGACACATGTGGTTTGGATGATTTAGGTGCTGTTAATGTTGATGTTGCAGCTAATGGGAACATTACTGACCAAGTTGCTCATAACCGAGCAGTAATGGAAGATATTGCCTTCAACGGTTTAGATGGTATTGAAGCAAGTTATGCGATCAGCCAGAATTTAGCTAACATCTGGGATGTAGAAGAGAAGAACCTTTCAGCGTATATTCAAGGTGATTTTGAGGGTGATAACTTTACTGGTAATGTAGGTATTCGTTATGTCTCTACTGATCAAACTTCATCGGGTTATGAGTTCTCTACAGACAGTTGGGGTTTCAATACTATCAATGGCGAATGGTTACATCCAGAAACTCTAGAGTGGGTTAGTGTTGATAATGACTATAGTGAAATATTACCGAGCTTTAACTTAACTTATAACTTGTCTGATGATAAATTGCTCCGCTTTGCTGCAGCAAGAGTTATGGCTCGTCAGAATTGGGCTGATATATCTTCATCTGAATCTTTTGGCAGTTTGAATGTGGAAGATCCTAAAGGGACACGTGGAAATCCATACTTAGATCCTACTATTGCTAATCAGTTTGATATTGCTTATGAGTGGTACTACGCTGATTCTTCAATGCTAGCGGCTACTTTATTTTACAAAGATATTGATTCATTACGCTCTTCAGCAGTGGTAACTGAGCCTCGTTTTAACGAATCAACTGGTGAAATGGTTGACGTCGACTTTACTCAGCCGACAAACGGCCCAGGTGGTACAATTTCTGGTCTAGAATTAGGTTTACAACATGACTTCGGTGGTTTTGGTGTATCAGCTAACTATACTTTCACTGATTCTAGTGCTGACTCTGAGCGAGATTTAACTCAACCAGGCTCTGGTTTGATTGATGGAACATCTGAGCATATGGCTAACTTAATGGCTTATTATGAAAATGGTAACTTCGGTGCTCGAGTTATGTACAACTATCGTAGTGAATGGTACACAGGCCTTCACTTTAACGGTGATGAGCTATGGACAGATTCGTATGGTCAACTTGATGCAAGTGCATCATACAACTTAACCGAGAGCGTATCATTAACGTTTGAAGCAGTTAATTTAACCGATGAAGAAGTTGTTCAATACAATACAGAAAAAGACCGTGTAATGTCTATTTATGCCAATGGTCAGCGCTTCGTTGCAGGTATACGCGTTAATTTTTAATTAACAACCAGTAACTTTTCATAAAAAGTCGAGCTTAGGCTCGACTTTTTTACTTTAGCGTTAACATGGAGAATATAGAGGAATAATATGTCTAAAAATAGAGTGCCTTTAGATTCAAATAAGCATAAGTACTTTGCAGCAATTTACTCACACCTTGCTTCTTTGAGCCAATTTAAACGTTTGCTTCAATTGAAGTCTGAGCTTGAGGCTAAATAACCAAAGGTTGAAAGTTAATGAATATACCATTAAAACAAGTGTCGACATGGCATGATGTTAATCGTGAAATATTTGAGCGTGATATTGTTCCTCGTTATGAGCCTGCAATATTAAAAAATCACGTCGCAAAATGGCCTTCGGTGATATCCGCTAAACAAAGTGAAAAATCGATATGTGACTATTTAACCAAACAATATGCTGGTGGTAATGTTCGATTTGCTCGTTTAGCAGCAAAACATCATGGGATTTTTTCTTATAATGAAGACATTACAGGCTTTAATTTCACCAGAGAAGTAGGGCCTTTAGGAGTGTTTTTAGCAGAGGTTTATAATAACTCAAAACAAAAAGGTAGCGATACCTTAGCTTTGCAAAGCGCTCTTATTAGTGATTATTTCCCTCAGTTTAGTCAAGATAATACGTTGGAATTATTTGATAAAAAAGCCTCGCCACGTATATGGATTGGTAATGATGCAGTAGTGTCTGCTCATTTTGATGATGCTGAAAATATTGCTTGTGTTGTTAGCGGAAAAAGGCGATTTACCCTATTTCCACCGAATCAAATTGACAACCTTTATGCTGGACCTATAGATTTTACTCCTGCTGGAGCACAAGTAAGCCTCGTTGACTTTTCTAACCCTGATTTTGCAAAATTTCCTAAGTTTCGTAACGCACTATCCCATGCTTTAGTTGCTGAGTTGGAACCCGGTGATGCACTTTATTTACCCTCATTATGGTGGCACCATGTTCAAGCATACGGTGGTGTTAATATCTTGGTCAATTATTGGTGTGGAGGCTCTATTGCAAGCCGTGCTAAACCTGCCCCTTTAGATGCAATGCTTATGGCTATACTAGCGATTAGAGAATTACCTCAGGATCAAAAAAACGCTTGGCAGGATTTTTTCAACTATTATATTTTTTCTCAACAAAATGAAAAAAATGCCCATATTCCTGAACATGCTCTTGGCATACTTGGCAACTTAAGTAGCAAACATCATAAAGACTTAAGAAACTGGTTAATTACTCAGTTAAAGTAGCCATGCTGGCATGTTGAATATTTGAGTGATATTTCATATCGCTCTGCGTAGTTTTAATAGAGTTATTCTAATGCTATTTGGTTATTTTAAGTAAATTTGACGGTAGCCGAATAGTTAAGCGACGCGAAACGTAAACACTATTTTTAGAATTATTATAGTCATAAAAATTAAATTTTGACAGCGCTGTCAAAATTGTGGATAGTAGGCATCATCAATTAAAAAATGACTACCTTTTCATTGTCGCTGTGTATGTCAGCAAAAAATGGGTTATAAGTATGAATAAGAGTACACCTTTGATATCAACACTATTTTTATCTTCTTTGGTATTATCATTAAGTCTAATGTTGTTGGGCTGTGAGCAAAGTAGCCAAGTATCGGCAGATCATAAACTAAAAACTTCAACTGCAGATTCAGTGAGCTTGGCTAGCCCAAGTCAACAAGCTATTGATGAGATTGCTGCCACTTTGGACGTCAAGTATCGCCTAATAACGAATATTCCTACTGATAAATGTGATGCAAAAATATCTGATGGTGCTTGTTTTGAAGTTGAACTGAGTTTTACTGCTAAGCAAGCTATAAAGGTTAATGATTGGTCTATCTATTTTAGCCAAATTTCACCGGTTCAAAGCGCTGTGGGTGATGAGCTGCTGGTTGAGCATCTTAATGGCGATCTACACCGGATTGTTTTAAAAGATAATTTTTCTGGTTTTAAAGCTGGTGAAACAAAGCGTGTTGTTTTTCGAGCAAATTTCTGGATGCTTTCTGAGACTGATGCTTTGCCTAATTATTTAGTCTCAGCACCTGATTTAAAGGCGCGCGTAATTGAGAGTACACAAAGCCAAATAGACTCAGGAACAGGCTTAGAAATTTTACCTTTTGTCGAACCTTTTACTGACGAGTTAAGACAATTTAAACGTAGTAGCGAAGACAGTACCACCTGGTTAACCCATAAGGCGCTTTATCAACGTAACCTCGCTGTTAACAGCAACGTTAAAGGAGATAAGTTGTCAGTAGCAAAGGTGATTATTCCTACGCCGAAAGTGGTTCGTTACCACCAAAATAATGAGGTGGCTGATATCAGCCAAGGCATTAAGGTTAACTTGACTAATGTTGCGCAATTTAAAGTGAATGCAGCTTTGGATAGGCTGGCGCGTTTAGGGTTAAAGCAAAATGAATTCGGCTTACCTGTGCAATTGGCTGTGGTTTTGGATGCTAGTAAAGCGATTGGCAGTTATCAGTTATCTATTTCAAAGCAAGAAATTAGTATCACAGGTGTCGATGCCACGGGCGTGTTTAATGGCTTACAGTCTTTGGCCAGTTTATATACTGTTGGTAGCACTTCTTTACCTTTATTACATATTGAAGATGAGCCGCATTATGCTTTTCGCGGTATGCTAGTTGATGTTGCGCGTAACTTTCATTCAAAAGCATTTATTTTGTCTTTGCTGGATCAAATGGCAGCCTATAAATTAAATAAATTACATTTGCACTTGGGAGATGATGAAGGGTGGCGACTTGAAATTCCAAGCCTACCCGAGCTGACTGAAATATCGAGTAAGCGTTGCTTTGATACTCAAGAGCAAACTTGCTTAATACCTCAACTTGGTGCGGGTGTTGATACTAGCTCGTCAGTTAATGGTTATTATAGTGTCAGTGATTATGCCGAAATTTTACAAGCTGCTACTGCCCGTCACATACAAGTGATCCCTTCTTTAGATATGCCAGGTCACTCACGTGCAGCGATGAAAGCGATGACAGCACGCTTTAACAAGTATCAGGCTTTAGAAGATGAAGAAAAAGCCCAGCAGTTCTTACTTGATGACTTTGACGATAAAACCCAGTATTCCTCTGTGCAGTATTATAATGATAATACTATCAATGTTTGTTTAGAGTCATCATATGCTTTTGTCGTTGAAGTGATGACGCAAGTGAAAAAAATGCATGCTGATGCTGGTCAGCCGTTAACGCGCTATCATATCGGCGCTGATGAAACGGCAGGTGCTTGGCTTGAATCACCTGCTTGTAAGGCCTTTGTTGCTAATAATGACAAAGGTGTCACGAAAATGAGCGAGCTTGGGGCATATTTTATTGAACGTGTTGCTAGCATCCTGTCAGAGCTAGATATTGAAACGGCTGGTTGGAGTGATGGTATGGAGCATACCCGAAAGGAGAATATGCCAGCCATAGTGCAGGCTAATGCGTGGGACGTACTTTCTTGGGGAGGCCACGGTAAAGTTCATGGTTTAGCAAATAGGGATTGGCAAGTTGTGATCTCATCTCCTGATGCATTATATTTTGACTTCCCGTATGAAGCTGATCCTAAAGAGCACGGTTATTACTGGGCCTCTCGTCAGACCAATACTGAAAAAGTATTTCAATTTATGCCGGATAACTTGCCGGTGCACGCAGAATTTTGGCTAGACAGGCAAGATAACGCTTATGTCGCTGATGACACCAAAACGCCATTAGCGAAAGGGCAAAAATTTCTAGGTATTCAAGGGCAGCTTTGGAGCGAGAATACTCGCACAGACGCGCTTGTTGAACACAAAGTATTTCCACGGCTTTTAGCCCTAGCTGAGCGTGCTTGGTACTTGCCTAACTGGGCTGTGCCATATAATTATCAGGGAGCCAAATATAGCCAAGATACTCAGGTATTCACTACAGAGATGCAAAAAGAAAGAGATGCTAATTGGCGTTTATTTGCAACGACCTTAGGACAAAAAGAATTTGTAAAACTCGATATTGATGGCATTGATTATCGCTTGCCAACGGTAGGAGCAATTATTGAGCAGGGCATTTTAAAAGCTAATATAGCTTTTCCTGGCTTGGTTATTGAATATCAAGATGAGCAACAAAAGTGGCAGCCTTATAGCAAACCTGTTGCGGTTAAAGGTATGGTTAAAGTGCGAAGTCGAAGTGAAAATAGTTCACGTTATAGCCGTATAACCCAAGTCACTGGGTTATGACGGATAAAATCTGGGAAGATTTTCCTTTCAAAGTGATTTTATTTCGAAATTCTTTTAATGTCTTTTAATCATAAAATCATAGAGTTAATTTTAATTAGTAGTAAAATAGCGCATTGAATGTTAAAGAATGTAAAAAAAAACAAATGACAACGCTGTCATTTATCGATAAGATGAAAACAGTTACCCTTCAAATTGAATGTGTTTTATTTGAAAGGTCTCTAAGCAAACTATTGAACAGTTAAGAGAATATTTGAGGTTAGTATGTTCACAAGCGGTGACGACAGAAAATTATTTTTAGGTATAGACGGTGGTGGCAGTAAGTGCAAAGCCATCGTGATGGATGAAAATAATGATATTTTAGGTACTGGTATTTCAGGTCCAGGTAACCCTTTGCACGGCTTTGAACAAGCAACTCATTCAATTACGGAATCAGCTAAATTAGCGTTAAAAGATGCAGGCTTAGAAAACATTGCTTTACATGAGTTAATCGCTGGAGTTGGCCTAGCAGGTGTTAACTTGCCTGCACTCTATGATGAAATGAGTGCATGGCAACACCCGTTCAAGCAAATGTTTCTCGCGCATGATTTACTCATTGCTTGTTTAGGTGCTCATCATAGTCACAGTGGTGCTGTTATTATTTCAGGCACTGGCTCATGCGGTTTCTCATGTATTGACGAGCAAGAGGTATTATTAGGCGGGCATGGCTTCCCACATGGCGATAAAGGCAGTGGTGCTTGGTTTGGTTTGCAAGCGACCAAACAAGTATTACTTTCACTCGACGGTATGGTTGCACCAACAATCATGAATGATATTTTATTGGCAAAACTAGGCTGCACAGACACTACTGCCATTGTAGAAGCCATTGCGGGTAAAAAAGCAACCTTCTATGCACAACTGGCTAACTTGGTTTTTGATGCCGCAGAGCAGGGGGACAACGTTGCCTTGTCTATTGTTAAAGAAGGTGCCGAATACATTAATAGTTTGGCGCGTTCATTATTAGTAAAAAAACCAGCGCGCATATCTATGCTAGGCGGGTTAACGCCGAGATTAAAATCGTGGTTAGATGAAGATATACAAGCACAGTTGTCTGAGCCTTTAAGTCCACCAGAAGTTGGCGCTGTTTACTTTGCTAGAAATAAACTAGCGAAAGATAAACAGTCCCAGCAAAAAATGGCTTAAGAAAAGTGATTAGTTAAGAGGCCTAATTTTATGACAACAATACGTTTTTATGCTGCAAAGTTATTTGATGGTCAACATTTTGTTGATGATCAGGTGCTAACCATTACCAATGGTGTTATTAGCGCAATCGATCAAGAGATCACTAATGTAGATGTTGTTGCCAAGGGGTTAGTTGTTCCTGGCTATATTGATTTGCAAGTTAATGGCGGTGGTGGTGTTTTATTTAATGACTCTCCCTCGTTAGGTAAACTTAAAGCCATCATGGCCGCTCATGCAAAGTATGGTACTACCGCGATGATGCCAACGTTGATCACTGATCAAGTCACGGTTATGGCACAAGCAGCTGATGTTATTGCACAAGCTATTACAGAGAAAGTTGCGGGTATTATTGGTATTCATTTTGAAGGGCCACATTTGTCCTTGGCGAAAAAAGGCACGCATTGTGCTGAGTTGATTCGTCCTATCTCTGATGCAGAATGGCAAGTCTTATCTCGTCAAGATATTGGACAAGTGATGGTGACCTTAGCACCTGAGACAGTGTCAACTGTAGATATAAGCCGTATGGTAGAACTCGGTATTAAAGTCTGTTTAGGCCATACCAATGCAGATTTTGACACAGCGCAACAAGCCGTTGATGCAGGGGCCACAGGCTTTACTCACTTATTTAATGCCATGTCACCATTGCAAGGGCGAGAGCCAGGTGTCGTGGGTTGTGCATTACTGAACGATAATACCCAAGCGGGGCTTATTGTTGATGGTCACCACGTAGATTATGTCAGCTGCCAGTTAGCCATTAAGGCGAAGCCTGCTGGAGGCATATTTTTAGTGACAGATGCCATGCCACCTGTCGGTAGCGATATGACAGAGTTTCCACTTTATGATCGCACTGTGTATGTCGATAATGGCAAGTTAACTTCAACCACAGGTGAATTAGCAGGATCGTCGCTAGATATGGCGACAGCGGTTAAGAACACTCACGTTGAATTAAAAATTCCTTTGGATGAAACCTTGCGTATGGCGAGCTTATACCCAGCGCAATACTTATATAGTAAGCAAGCGCGAAATCGAGGTGAGCTAAAAGTTGGAATGCAGGCGGATCTACTGATTTTAAATGAAGATCTAACGGTCAGTGAAACGTGGATCGGTGGCGAAAAAATCTAAGCAAACAGTTAAAAACAATAATAATAACAATATGAAACTGTTTCTATGCAGTCAGAAACGAATTAATCAATGAGGAAATTATGGAAATGTCAGCTACGCAAGCTAATGAAGAACAACAGCAAAGTAATGCACTGCCTATGATTATAGTCGCAGGACTATTTTTTATTCTCGGTTTTGCAACTTGGCTAAATGGCTCCTTAATGCCTTATTTACAACAAATTTTGCAATTAAGTCCTTTTGAAGCGTCACTTATCTTATTCTCTTTTTACATTGCCGTAACCTTTACCGCGCTGCCCTCAGCGGCAGTTATTCGCAAGGTAGGTTATAAAACTGGTATGGCGCTTGGTATGGCAACCATGATGGTTGCTGGCTTGTTATTTATTCCTGCCGCTAAAACACAAATTTTTGCGTTATTTTTATTCGCACAACTTGTGATGGGAACGGGGATCACTCTTTTGCAAACCGCAGTTAACCCTTATGTGGTTCGTATCGGGCCAGAAGAGTCTGCGGCTGCGCGTATCTCTATCATGGGAATTTTAAATAAAGGTGCTGGTGTCATTGCTCCTATGGTATTTACCGCTTTGATTTTAAGCGGCTTTCAAGAAGTTGGTGGAGAATTAACACAAGTTCAAATTGATGAGATGGCAAACTCGTTAGTAATGCCTTATTTAGGTATGGCCATTTTTCTGGGCTTACTTGCTTTAGCAGTGAAAAAGTCGCCTTTGCCAGAATTAGAAAGTGAAGCAGACTCTGATGAAAGTAAAGAGGAAGATCATTCAGGTCATCTTAAAGAAGCTTTATCTCATCCTAATTTAGCCTTGGGTGTTGTTGCGTTGTTTTTCTATGTGGCTGCCGAAGTGATTGCTGGCGATACTATTGGTACTTTTGCGCTTTCATTAGGTGTTGAAAACTACACCATGATGACTTCATATACTATGGGCTGCATGGTGGCAGGTTACATTTTAGGCATTGTGCTTATTCCACGCGTTATCTCACAGCAAAAAGCATTAATTATTTCAGCGGTAATAGGGTTATTGCTAACCGCTGGTGTTGTATTTGGTGATAACCAATCCTTTGCTATTGCCAATACATTTCTAGGTGGTGTTGAGTTGCCAGATACCTTGGTGCTAATTGCTTTTTTAGGCTTTGCTAATGCCATTGTTTGGCCTGCTGTTTTTCCGCTTGCTTTATCTGGCATGGGCAAGCTAACCAGTGTTGGCTCAGCGTTACTTATTATGGGAATTTCAGGTGGGGCTTTTGGCCCTATGTTTTGGAGTCTTACTTCAACAGCGACAAGTTTGGCTGAGCAAGGGGGCTACCTAGTGTTATTCCCGTGTTATTTATTTATTTTATTTTATGCGGTTAAAGGCTGCAAAATGAAACGTTGGCACTAATTTAGTTTAAAAAGCTAATTAGTCTGGCATTGAAATTATCAGGGCTAACTGTCTATCTAGTTAACCTTGATTCAAAAGCTCTGCGGTCTGAGTTTTTGCTTCACAATCGTTAAGCATTAACTTTGAAAGTTGAGGGTGCGTTAAACGATCACTTGATCGACCCTGAGTTCAGTTTTGACTCAGGGTTTTTTTACATTTTTTAGCTTTGAGTTTTTAAGTTAATTTATTCAATTGGTTATTAAAATATGTAATAGCTTATTTACAAAAATAACCGCTTAATTGCCGCCTTTCTATTTACACTTTTTATTGTTGGTGTATATTGCCAAATGCATTATAACTATAAATACTTGAAATAAAGTAATAAGCAGTAAATATTATGAAACGCAAAGTAACAATTATATATTATTGTGATGACGGCCTAGAGCTGCATCATAAAGTAAAAACCTTTGAACAAAATGATGAAGGGCGAGTGGTTATTCCTCAGGAATTTAAAGACGGTAAATCGATTATTGCCGTTTGTGATGGTGAAGTTCAAATTCTCAATAAGGTAGGGGATCGTATTTTATCGGTCAACTATGTTGCCTAATAATAGATAAAACTCTTAACTGTATAAGTAAATAAATGATTATTGATGGAAAACAAGCTGCGGCAAATCTGCGCGTGGCATTGGCTGATGAAGTCGCAACGCTTAAAGAGACAAAAGGTATAACCCCGAGTTTAACTGTCGTATTAGTTGGAGAAGATCCGGCTAGTCAGGTGTATGTGCGTAATAAGGTAAAACAAACGACAGAAGTAGGCATGATTTCTAATGAAATTAAACTGCCAGCATCGACGACTCAAGCAGAGTTATTGTCTCAGCTTTCACTATTGAATAATGATCATTCAGTGCATGGTATTTTAGTACAGCTGCCTTTACCTAAGCATATAGATGAAAGTACCGTTATTGGCGCTATCAACCCTGAAAAAGATGTTGATGGTTTCCATGCCATGAATTCTGGACGTTTACTTAACGGTGAAGCAGGGGCGCTTGTTCCGTGTACGCCGCAAGGCTGTATTATATTAGCTAAGCAACATTTAGGTGATGATTTATCTGGCAAACATGCCGTGGTCATTGGTCGTTCAAATATTGTTGGTAAACCTGTGGCACTTTTGTTGTTACAAGAAAATTGTACCGTCACTATTGCCCATTCCCGGACAGAAAACCTTGCCGAGGTTTGTCAGCAAGCTGATATTTTAGTCGCTGCTGTCGGTCGTGCTGAATTTGTAAAAGCAGAGTGGGTGAAAAAAGGTGCAACTGTAATTGATGTTGGCATCAACCGTGTTGAAAACGCTGACACAGGCAAAGCTAAACTTGTTGGTGATGTTGATTACGCTGCGGTAAGTGGTGTTTGTGGTGCGATAACGCCTGTGCCCGGTGGTGTGGGCCCTATGACAATAGCCTGTTTACTTAAAAATACCCTTGAGGCCGCCAAATTATACGGCTGCTAATAACTTTAGTAATCGTCTTAAGTGATGACTATAAGTGATGACTAATAAAAAACCGCAAATATGAATAATATTTGCGGTTTTTTATTTTTGTTTGTCAGTCTTTTGCTGCTAATTTTTACTCTTTAACTGCTTTTCTGTGTATTCTAATTTTTTATAGTCTTTACCTTGAGCATCAGCTAATTCAGCAGGCATGTAATTTTCATCATGCTTAGCGAGCACTTCACTGGCCTCAACATATAAACGTCCTGAGCTGTCTCGAGTTAATGTACCGTTAGCGACAATACCCTGACCTTCACGGAATAAATCGGGCAATATGCCTTCATAGTATACCGCTATCATAGGATCATTTTTATCGAAGACGATTGGCATTTTCATATCGGCCAAATCAAAGGTGACTTTTAAGTTATCTGGATCACGTTTTACACTGTCTGGTACTACTAAACCACCAATACGTATACGTTGACCAACACTGGGCTTGATGCCTGAATCTTTTTTGCCTGCGGTAATTTCTGATGGCGTATAAAACAAATCAATATTTTGGCTTAATGCATAAAGCACAAGGCCTGCAACAACGCCAATACCAATTAAAATTGAAGCAACAATGGTGAGGCGTTTTTTACGACGTGGGTTCATTGGGTTATCTCTTTGGTTGAATGCTGGGTTAAATCGACTTGAGTGTTTTTACGTTGCTTACGTACTTGACGTAATTTATCTTCTCTTTGCTGGCGTATAGCAATATTTTTAATTACTTTTTTATGACCCAAAACAGAGCTAACTATGAGCGCTAGAATAAGTGCAGCAGAAACACCGAAAGAAAGCCACACATAAAACCCATAGCCCCCCATGTCTAGAAAGGCACTAAAACTGTCAAATTGCATCGTTTATTTCTCCGTCGCGGCTAGTTGTGTGGAAACTAGGGTTCTAACCCAAGGTCGAATACTGTTTCGAGATAAAACTTCACTGCGAAAACGGATGCAGATCACTAAGGTAACTAATAAAATAAAACCAATAAAGCAAAACAGGAATGGCCAAAGCATATCGGCAGTCATGGATGGTTTGCCCAGTTTACTGATTGTTGAGCCCTGATGTAGTGTATTCCACCATTCAACTGAATATTTGATAATAGGTAAATTAATTACACCGACTAAGGTTAAAATGCCAGCCGCTTTGCCTGCCAAATTTTTATCTTCAAAAGCGCTGTGTAATGCAATAACGCCTAAATATAAAAACAATAAAATTAATTCAGAGGTTAATCTTGCATCCCAAATCCACCATGTTCCCCACATAGGTTTTCCCCATGCAGCACCCGTGAACAGTGCAATAGCAGTGAAAACAGCGCCAACCGGTGCCATAGCGGCTGCTGAAGCATCTGCTAATTTAAACTGCCATACCATAGAGGTAAATGCGGCAATAGCCATGCCTAAATAGATGCCCATAGACAGTGATGCCGCTGGTACATGTAAGTAAAAGATCCGAAAGCTATCCCCTTGCTGATAATCAGCAGGGGCGAAGGCTAATGCCCAAACAATTCCTATTGATAAGAATAAAGCTGCCAATGCACTTAGCCAAGGAAGCATTCTACCGGCAAAGTGATAACTCACTTCTGGATTAGCGTAAGGATGTAACCATTTCCACATAAATTATGCTCTCATATTCTGTATTGCTAATGTCTACAATTAATTAGTACTGACTTTTAATGCCGCGCCTACTGCAAAAGGTGCTAACGTTAATGAGCCAAAAAACAGTGCGGCAATTATAGCAAGTTGGCCGCTGTAAGGTAAACCAAGCGCAGCGGTGTCAATAGCGCTGGTGGCAAAAATTAATACTGGAATATACAAGGGGAGTACCAATAAACTCAGCAGTACGCCGCCTTTTTTTATTCCAACAGTGAGTGCAACACCAATCGCACCGAGTAAACTTAATACCGGTGTACCTAACAATAACGTTAACATAAGTGCACCATAGCTTTGCTCATTGAAATGCAGTAAAACAGCAAGCAGCGGTGCAATTAAAATAAGCGGTAAGCCAGTTATTATCCAATGGGCAACAATTTTAGCTAAGACTAAGATAAATATTGGCTGTGGGCTAAGCAACATTTGCTCTAAAGAGCCATCACTGTGATCAGACTTAAATAATCTGTCTAATGAAAGTAAGGTTGCTAACAATGCGGCTACCCAAATAATTCCTGGAGCGATTCGACTTAGTGTTTGTGCTTCAGGCCCTATGCCTAATGGGAATAAGGTGACGACAATAATAAAAAATAATATCGGATTGATGATGTCATCTTTATGACGTAGCGCAATGGTTAGATCACGCTTTAGCACTAACGAAAATACCGAGCGATAAGATAAATTATGGGGAGTTTTTGGCTGATTCATCTTATTTACTCATCATAACTATCAAAAGTGTAATCTAAGGTGATTTTTTTTACTTGCTGTTCAGAAAAGGTGAGTAAATCTTGGTGTGTTGTTAATACTACACAGCCACCTTTTGCTATATGCGCTTTAAATAACTGCTCTAAGGCGTGAACACCTTGTTTATCGATAGCGGTAAATGGCTCATCTAAAATCCAAATTCGTGCATTGGACTGATATAAGCGAGCAAGGGAAATACGTCTATGCTGACCAGCACTTAAATGTGAAGCTAAGCTGTCTTCAAAACCCGTCAGGTTAACTTCAGCAAGTGTTGCTTCGGTATTGATAGACTTGTCACTAGCACCATGTAATGCAAGGTTAAAAGCTAGGTTTTCTTGTGCTGACATTTCACCTTTCACACCAGGTAAATGACCTAAGTAAAGAAGATGTTGATGAAACTCCTCACGGCAAGTCGCAATGGCATGTTCATTAAACAGCACTTCGCCTTCGTAAGGCTGCGATAGTCCGGCTAAAATACGCAGTAAACTTGTTTTTCCCGAGCCATTTGGCCCTTCAACTTGGACAATATCACCGGCATTAATCGCAATAGTTAACTGATCAAAAAGCAGACGCTCTTCGCGAATACAAGTTAAATTTGTCGCGCTGAGTAGGGGAGGAGGCATGTTGACTTGTTCACTCTCTATAGGAGTACTGTCTACATTAACATTGTCTGTATTAGTCGCTGACAAAGGGATGAGTTCTCTTTTCTTATTTCGATACATGGCAAATGTTAACTGATGCTTGTCGACATTTTGTTGACTTAGATCGCTTTTGACTTATATCGTTTTTGATTTAGATCGTGTTCTTATAAAGGACAATATCATACCATAGCATGCGAAAAATTTAGCATATTTACTTATCTAATAAATTGTAACATTAAGAAACAATTAACACAGTAAGATGAATTGAGCGATTAGCCAATTCATTGGAAAAAGTATGCTAGAATTGCACGGCAATTTAATGAAGCAAGGAATACAGAGCGTATCTTGCCGCTATTAATGATATTTTCGGAGAAGTAAATGATACCCGACACGGTACCACAAATAATTCCTCAACTTTTACCAGAGTTAGGTCACCTTGCGTTAGTGATTGCCTTAGCGTTTGCATTATGTCTTAGTGTTATCCCCTTATTAGGCGTTCATAGTGCTCAACAAAAATTGATGTCCTACGCTAAACCATTAACCTCAGGGATGTTTATTTTTACGGCTATTAGTATTGTCATTCTCGCTTACAGTTTTGTTGTTGATGATTTTTCAATTAAATATGTAGCAAGTCATTCTAATACACATTTACCGTATTATTTTAAAATTAGTGCCGTGTGGGGCGGACATGAAGGCTCATTGTTGCTTTGGGTTTTTTCTTTAACCGCTTGGACAATGGCGGTGGCAAAATTTTCGAAAAATATTGAGCAAGAATTTATTGCCCGTGTGTTAGCCATAATGGGAATGATAGCCGTTGGCTTCATGGCCTTTACTCTTTTAACTTCGAACCCTTTTGATCGTTTATGGCCCAATGTGCCGATGGAAGGGCGTGATTTAAATCCCTTATTACAAGATGTCGGTTTAATTATTCATCCGCCCTTACTCTATTTAGGTTATGTTGGTTTTGCCGTTGCTTTTGCGTTTGCGGTTGCAGCATTAATGTCAGGCAAAATGGATGCGGCTTGGGCGCGTTGGTCTCGCCCATGGACGGTAGGCGCTTGGATGTTTTTAACACTGGGTATTGCCTTAGGCAGTTGGTGGGCTTATTACGAACTTGGCTGGGGTGGCTGGTGGTTTTGGGATCCCGTTGAGAATGCTTCTTTTATGCCTTGGCTTGTCGGCACTGCGTTAATACATTCTTTAGCCGTGACAGAAAAACGCGGCACTTTTAGAAATTGGACTGTATTACTGGCTATTTTCGCCTTTAGCTTGAGTTTGCTAGGGACATTTTTAGTGCGCTCTGGGGTGATCACGTCAGTGCATTCATTCGCAGCCGACCCTTCGCGCGGTGTGTTCATTTTAGCCTTGTTAGCCATTGCCGTTGGCGGCTCACTGACCTTGTATGCATTTAGAGCGACTAATGTCACAAGCTTCAGTCGATTTGCCCTTTATTCTCGTGAAACAGCGTTGTTATTGTGTAATATCATTTTGGTGGTTGCGGCAACAACCGTATTACTCGGTACTTTATATCCATTACTTGTCGATGCCTTAGGCTATGGGAAAATTTCTGTAGGCCCACCATATTTTAATGCTGTCTTCGTCCCTATTATGAGCTTTTTGTTTATTATTATGGGGATCGGACCGCTGATCCGTTGGAAGAAAGCTAAAAAAGGTGAACTACGTAAGCAATTAGTGAAGCCATCGGTTGTCAGTATCGCGTTGGGTGTGTTATTTCCAATTGTTTACGGAGGCGAATTTGATGCCCTCGTTGCAATGGGGATCACGCTAGCTTTATGGGTTTTCTTGGTTGTTGTTAAAGATATTGTTAATCAGTATCACAATAATGTTAAGCCTAGTCGCAGTCATTGGGGTATGGCTATTGCTCATGCTGGTATAGCGGTTTCTATTGTTGGCGTGACGCTAGTGTCAAGCTATGAAAATGAAACTAACGTGAGAATGGCAGTACATGAACGAGTAAATGTATCAGGTTATACCATTGAATTTAATGGTATTAAACAGGTTGAAGGCCCTAATTATAGCGCAGAGCAAGGACAAATTAATGTCTACCAAGGTGATGACTTTGTTGCCTTACTAAAACCAGAGCGTCGCGCCTATAGAGTTCAAACGATGGGAATGACAGAAGCTGGTATTGATGGTGGCTTGTTCCGTGATATCTATGTTGCGCTTGGTGATCCGCTTGAAGGTGGAGCTTGGGCCATTCGTGTACACTATAAGCCTTTTGTGCGTTGGATATGGTTAGGGGCTATTTTTATGGCAATTGGCGGAATTTTGGCCATGTTGGATAAGCGCTATCGTGTAAAGAGTCGCACCACCCAAAGGGCGACCAAGAACAATCAAGTTGTGCAACCAAGTACTCAAGCTGTATCGGAGTTGACTTAAATGAATAAAATGATTCGCTTTTTACCGCTTGTTTTAGTGATTGCGCTCGGTGTGGTACTTTATCGAGGCCTATCCTTAAATCCACAAGACATGCCATCGGCATTAGTGGGTAAGGTGATGCCTGAATTTTCACTTACCACCCTAAATAATGCTAATAAATTGGTATCAAAAACAGATTTAGCGGGTGATATTATCCTCTTAAATGTTTGGGCTACTTGGTGTCCAACATGTAAATATGAACACCCTTATCTATTAGATATTTCAAAAAATGCCCAACTTAGCCCTTACGTTAAATTATACGGTTTAAATTATAAAGATGATCGTTTGGCAGCAAAGCAATGGCTGACAACCTATGAAGATCCTTACCAGTTCTCAATTTTTGATGAAGAAGGTACTTTAGGGTTGGACTTAGGCGTTTTTGGCGCGCCAGAAACCTTTGTTATTGATCATCATGGCATCATTAGAAAACGTTTTGCTGGTGCGATAGACACTCGAGTATGGCGTAAAGAATTTGAGCCGTTAATCAAGCAGTTAATTAGTGAAAAACAGCAGGGTAAATAGCCGATGTTAAATAAAATAATTGTTATCATGCTAATGAGCATTATTGCTATATTTACCAGCGATATTGCTAATGCAAGTCCTGTAGATACTTTTGAATTTAAAGATGAAGTGACTAAGGTGCGCTTTCAAGCATTAAGCAAAGAGTTGCGCTGCCCTAAATGCCAAAATCAAAATTTAGCTGACTCTAATTCACCCATTGCAGCAGATTTACGCCGTGAGTTGTATGAACTATTACAGCAAGGTAAGGCTGATAGTGAGGTGGTTGATTTTATGGTTAACCGATACGGTGAATTTGTTTTGTACCGCCCTCGTGTGTCTAATGTCACCTATATTCTTTGGTTTGGCCCAGCATTACTGATTTTAATTGGGGTAATTGTTGTTATCGTTATTATTCGTAAAAAACCAGTCAGTGAAGAAAATTTAGCCTTAAGTGCTGAACAGCAAGAAAAATTAAAGCAATTGTTATCAGAGCGTGTTGATGATAGCTCACCGTCAACTTCAGTTTCAGCAAAAGCCGATAAAGAGTAAGTCATCATTATGGAAATAGTATTAATTCTCCTCGTTTTTATTGCCACATTGTTATGGGTGCTTTGGCAGCCGTTTTTTAAACAAGAGACAACTCAACAAGATGCAGCGTTAGTTGCTAGTGCTCAAAAAAGTGTGCGAGAGCAAGCAAATATTGAACTTTATCATGAGCATAAAGCTGAAATTGAAAAAGATTTTCGTGAAGGTGGTATTGATGAAGAAAACTATCAATATTTATTAGCTGAGTTAGATAGCAGTTTATTACAAGATGTTGGAACGCCACAAAAAGCAACGCCAACGACTCGCTCAAGTAAGCCATTTGGTGCTGTTTGGCCAATTTCGTTATCAGTGTTTATCGTCGTTTTCTCTATTGCTTTATACTTAAAACAAGGCACATTGGACAACTTAATGGCCACGCCTGTAAGTAATCATAACATGCAGCAGTCAATGTCGGCTGAGCAGCAAGAGCAAGCAAGACAGCAGCAAATGCTAAACTATATAAAAGAGCTGCAAAATCATTTAGATGAAAAGCCTGATGATGGTGAAGCTTGGTATAATTTAGGACAAACCTATGTTGGCGCTGGTGAGTTTGATCAAGCGATTACTGCATTTGAACAAGTTATTCGTATCGAAGGAGAGCATGCTGATTTATTAGGGGCTATTGCGCAAGCAAGCTATTATAAAAACAATCAGCAAATTGATGCGCAAGTACAAGGCCTAATTGATAGAGCATTAGCGTTAGATATCAACGATCCTTCGACAAATATTCTACTAGGTATGCACAATTTTATTGCTCAAGAATATCAACAGGCAATTGATTATTGGCAGCGCGTTATTGATGCGAATAAACAAGGTGTTAATATTGCGGCATTACAAGAGGCAGTTGTTGAAGCAAAAGCGCGTTTAGCTATGCCAGCAAGTAATGCTACGACTTCTGGACCTGAGCTAAAAGTGAGTGTTAGCTTGACCGATGAAATTGCTCAAGCACTTGCCAATGGTGAAGACAAGGTTGTGTTTGTCTATGCATTGCCTACAAATGGCAAGCGTATGCCACTAGCGGCTGTTAAACTAATGGCGAGCGATTTACCTACTGTGGTAACCCTTAACAACAGCCAGGCGATGTCGCCTCAAAATAATTTAGGCAGTGTTGAGCAAGTACACATTTTTGCTATTGTTTCAAAACAAGGTGGCGCAGGCATAAAACCTGGCGACTATAAGGGCGAAACTCATCATATTGCGGTTGATAATCCCGATACCATTAGCCTGGTTGTGAATGATTTAGTTGAAGAGTTAGTTGAGTAACCAGAAAAGATGAAACCACGTTTTAGTGCGAAAAATAGCACTGTCAAAAATAACAAGGTTAAAACAGCCGTACTCTTGACTAATTTAGGGTCGCCTGAAAAGCCGACTGCGAGTGCATTACGTCGCTATTTACGTGAATTTCTTTCAGATCCTCGCGTCGTTGAAGTGCCTAGAATAATTTGGATGGTAATACTGTATTGCATTATCTTACCCCTGCGCCCGAAAAAATCAGCTAAATTGTATCAAAGCATATGGACTGAAGAGGGCGCGCCGTTGTTGGTGATGAGCCAAGCCCAAAAGGAAAAAGTAGCCTCACAGCTTGCTCAGCAATACGGCAATGATGTCATTGTCGATGTAGCAATGCGTTATGGTGAGCCATCGATTAGCGCTGTCTTACAAAAATTTCAGCAACAAGGTATTGATAACCTTGTGGTACTGCCGCTCTATCCGCAATACGCGGGGCCAACTACAGCATCGACCTTTGATGCCGTTAGCAAAGCATTGCAAAAGTGGCGCTATGTGCCAAGTGTGCATTTTATCAATAGTTATCATAGTAATGAGCTTTATATCAAAGCGCTTGCTAATACGATCAGCGAACACATAAATGAACATGGCACACCTGATAAACTAGTGCTTTCATACCATGGTATGCCTGAGCTGTTTTATCAGTGGGGAGACCCTTATTATGACTTTTGCCAACTAACTACTGATTTAGTCAAAGCAGAGTTATTGGCTCGTCAATCAAGCATGCCTAGTGATGATTTTATCATGACTTTCCAATCACGTTTTGGCAAAGCTACATGGCTGCAACCATATACGGATGAAACACTGGAAAGCTTAGCTAAGCAAGGAAATAAGCATATTGCCATTATCAGCCCCGCCTTTAGTGCTGACTGTTTAGAAACTTTGGAAGAGCTTGAGCATGAAAATCGCGCTATTTTTATGCAAGCAGGTGGCGAGCAGTATCACTACATTAAAGCATTAAATGATCGTGATGATCATATCGAAGCACTTATGGATGTGTTATCGCCAACACTTAATGCCTTAAAGTAAACATTCATTGACTATTCCTTAGTAATAAAATTATTATCATCACCTAACGCTAAAGTTTCGATTCAAGTTAATATATAGAATCAATAACTTAACTTTAAAAATTATTACAATAATAAGGCCAACCATGAAATCATTTTCTCTTAATAAGCTAATGCTAGTTGCATTTTTCTCCACTTTTGCACTCAGTGCGTGTGAAGATAATAGTGTCGCAGTAGAAAAAGCTGCAACAGATAGCATTGAAAAGCGGGCGATGAAAATAGCTAAAGAAACACTCATTGTTGATACGCATATTGACGTACCTTATCGTTTAGATGAAGCATATGAAGATGTCAGTGTTGCTACGGCGCAAGGTGATTTTGATTACCCAAGAGCTGTAAAAGGCGGCTTGAATGCTCCTTTTATGTCGATTTATATTCCGGCAAAATTGCAAAAAACGGGGGGGAGTAAAGCACTCGCCGATAAATTAATTGATGATGTTGAAGCTATAGTTAAACAGTCTCCCGATAAATTTGCTTTGGCTTATTCAACCACGCAAGTAAAAGAGAACTTTGCTAAAGGCCTAGTGTCATTGCCAATGGGCATGGAAAATGGCAGTGCAATAGAAGGGGATTTCGCCAATCTACAGCACTTTTACAACCGCGGTATTCGTTATATCACGTTAGCGCATTCGAAAACTAATCACATTTCAGACTCATCTTATGACGAAAACCGACCTGCTCAAGGTTTAACTGATTTTGGTAAAGCGCTTATTGTTGAAATGAACAATATTGGTGTAATGGTTGATATCTCACATGTATCAGATCAAGCTTTCTATCAGGTGATGGAGATAAGCAAAGTGCCAGTTATTGCTTCTCACTCGTCAGCGCGTTTTTTTACCCCTGGCTTTGAGCGCAATATGTCTGATGACATGATCAAGTTGCTTGCTAAAAATGGTGGCGTTATACAAATGACTTTTAGTGGTGTTTTCACCTCTAAAAAATTTAGAGAGCAAAGTGCCGCATACAAACTTGCTGAAGCTGATTTTATTAAAGCCAATAATTTAGATAAAGAGTTGGACGCAGATAAAGTTAAAATTGATGCTTTTGAAGATGCTTACTTAATAGAGAAACCTTGGGATGTTGGCACCTTATCGCTAGTTTTGGACCATTTTGAACATGTCATCAATTTAGTCGGCATAGACTATGTAGGCATTGGCTCTGACTTTGATGGTGTTGACGGTATTTTGCCTGAGACATTAAAAGATGTTGCAGGTTACCCTAACTTGATCGCTGGCTTGTTAGAGCGTGGCTATAGCGAACAAGAAATTAAAAAACTCCTCTCAGGTAATCTTATGCGGGTTTGGCAACAAGTAGAAGAGTACGCAGCTAAGCAAAAAGCTTCTTCTTAAACTATACCTAATTGACACTGTATAAAAACTCAGTAAAATATACCCAAACCATGTGGCTTGGGTATAGCGATGAAAAAAATTATTCATATCGATATGGACTGTTTTTATGCTGCAGTGGAAATGCGGGACTTTCCTGAATATCGTAATATTCCATTAGCGGTAGGAGGAGATGGCCCACGTAGCGTCTTATGTACTTGTAATTATCAAGCAAGAAAGTTTGGTGTCCGCTCGGCGATGTCAGTAATTAAAGCTAAACAACTTTGTCCTGAGCTAACCATAGTTCAGGGTCGTATGGCGGTTTATAAAGAAGTTTCCGATCATATCCGAGAAATATTTTCCCGCTATACCAGTCTCATTGAGCCTCTATCGCTTGATGAGGCTTTTCTTGATGTAACTGACAGCACAGCTTGCCAAGGCAGCGCTACCCTAATTGCAGAAAAAATTCGTGCTGATATATATCAAGAATTAAACCTGACGGCATCTGCCGGTATTGCACCCAATAAGTTCATTGCTAAAATTGCCAGCGATGAAAATAAACCTAATGGGCAATGTGTTATTTCTCCAGATAAAGTCACCGATTTTGTCGAAGCCTTGTCGTTAAAAAAGATTCCAGGCATAGGGCCGAAAACATTCCAAAAACTACAATCATTTGGCTTTTCTACTTGTGCGGATATTAGAGCTTCTTCTATTGCCAATTTAACAACAATTGTTGGTAAATTTGCCACCAGCTTGTACCAAAAAGCTCATGGCATTGACCACCGTGAACTTGAAGTGAGTAGGCAGCGTAAATCGTTAGCGATAGAAACAACACTATCGGCAGATATTTTTACTGAAAATGACTGTGCGTTAGTGATTGAAAAGCTATATCCAAAGCTATTACAAAGGTTAGCAAAGCTTGAAGGTAAAAAAATTGTTCGCCAAGGCATTAAACTAAAATTTAATGACTTTAACCAAACCACGGTCGAACAACAAAGCTTAACGGCAGAGCAAGAAACTTTTAATACTTTACTGCCTAAAGCCTTTGAAAGAGGCAAAGGGCGTGGTATTCGCCTTGTTGGCTTAACACTTGGCTTTGCCGCAGAAGATAAATTGGCCGTAGCGCTTAAAGAAAAGCAATTAACTTTGCTTTAATCAACAGGCCCTAGTAACGACAGAAAAGATAATGACATGAGCAATGATGAAAGCCCAAAATCGAAAAACCATAAATCACCGCAGCAAACGGCACTGCATTGTGGCGTTGGTTTATTAGCACGGCGCGAGCATTCAGAATTTGAATTAAGGCAAAAACTGAGTCTAAGAGAATTCGATGCCGATGATATTGAACAAGCCATAGAACGCTTACTCGAGAAAGCGTATTTGTCTGATGAACGTTTTGCTCAAAGTACTTGTCGATATCGAGTTAGTCGAGGTTATGGCTGGCGTTATATTGCCAATGAGTTAAAGCAAAAAGGTGTTTGTTCAACAATTATTCAACAATTGCAGAAAAATTGCGAAATTGATTGGTATCTTCAAGCCGAGCTTGCGTATAATAAGCGTTTTAGCGGTTATGGTGAGAAAAACCAGCAGGTCGCACAAAAAGAGAAAGCTAAAAGAATAAGATTTTTGCAGTATCGTGGATTTTCTAGCAATGAAATTTTTGCGATAATAAATGACGAACAGTTGTAGGTCAGGCATAAGCCCATCAACATTTGATACCTTAAAGTCCACCTACACACAGCATGAATAAATAAATTTTAAGGTTCCCATGATTAAAAGCACCGCCGAAGTACGTAAGGCATTTTTAGATTTTTTTGCCACTAAGCAACATCAAATAGTTAAAAGTAGCTCACTTGTTCCGGGTAATGATGCGACATTGCTTTTTACCAATGCGGGCATGGTGCCTTTTAAAGATGTTTTCTTGGGTGCTGAAAAGCGTAGTTATACGCGTGCTACATCAGCGCAACGTTGTGTGCGTGCTGGTGGTAAGCATAACGATTTAGAAAATGTCGGTTACACAGCACGTCACCACACTTTTTTTGAAATGCTTGGTAACTTTAGCTTTGGTGATTACTTTAAAGAAGACGCCATCAGCTATGCATGGGAATTTTTAACGGGTGTTTTAGGACTGCCAAAAGAAAAATTACTGGTTACTATTTATGAAAGCGATGAAGAAGCGTTTAGTTATTGGAAAGATGTCATTGGTATTCCTGTAGAAAAAATCATCCGTATTGGTGATAAGTCTGCCGATAAAAAATACGAATCAGATAACTTCTGGTCAATGGGTGATACGGGCCCTTGTGGTCCTTGTTCTGAAATATTTTATGATCATGGTGAAGATATTTGGGGTGGTCCTCCAGGCTCTCCAGAGGAAGATGGTGATCGCTTTATTGAGATTTGGAATATAGTTTTCATGCAGTTTAATCGCCAAGCCAATGGTGATATGGAGCCTCTTCCAAACCCATCTATCGATACCGGTATGGGATTAGAGCGTATTTCTGCCATTATGCAAGACGTGCATAGCAACTATGAAATTGATCTTTTCCAAGCATTAATCAAAGACACAGCAAACTTGCTAGCTTGTAATGATTTAGACAATAAATCACTACGTGTTATTAGCGATCATATTCGCTCATGTTGCTTTTTAATTGTTGATGGTGTTGTTCCTTCAAATGAAGGTCGAGGCTATGTGCTACGTCGTATTATTCGTCGTGCTATTCGTCATGGTCATAAGCTTGAAGCGAAAGACCATTTTTTCCATAAGCTTGTTAAATCGTTAATCGAGCAAATGGGCGAGGCATACCCAGAATTAGTACAGCAACAAGCAATCATTGAAAAATTATTACGTATAGAAGAAGAGCAGTTTGGTCGAACACTAGATCGCGGTATGCTTTTACTTGATGATATCTTAGATAATTTAGCAGGCGATACTATCAAGGGAGACGATGTCTTTAAGCTTTATGATACTTATGGTTTTCCGGCTGATTTAACGGCGGATATAGCGCGTGAGCGTCAATTAAATATTGACCACAAGGGATTCGATTTGGCTATGGGACAACAGCGTGAACGAGCCCAACAAGCGAGTCAATTTGGTACCGATTATAATCAACAGTTAAAATCAGATCATAAAACTAGCTTTAAAGGCTATAGCAATAATACCTCGTCAGCAACTGTGGTTGAGCTGTTTAACAGTCACGAACAAGAAGCTGTTGCCCAGTTAAATGCCGGTGAGCAAGGTTTGGTTATTTTAGATCACACACCATTCTATGCTGAGTCAGGTGGTCAAGTTGGTGATACGGGTTTATTGCACCTTGATGGTGGTGTTTTTGAAGTTGAAGACACGATTAAGCTAGGTAACGCTTATGCACATAAAGGTATAGCACGTACTGATGTTGGTATGAATCGCCGTGTTAAAGCTGAAATTAATGTTGAACGCCGTGCGGCCATAGTTAAAAATCACACTGCGACCCATATTCTACATGCTGCATTACGAAAAGTGCTAGGTGAGCATGTGACCCAAAAAGGGTCGTTATGTGATAGTGAGAAGCTTCGCTTTGATTTTTCCCACTTTGAAGGCTTAACAGCGCAAGAGTTACATGACGTTGAACAGATGGTTAATGATGAGATACGTCGTAACCATGTGAAAGAAACTGAATTAATGTATATCGAAGATGCTAAAGCCAAAGGAGCGATGGCACTCTTTGGTGAAAAGTATGACGATGAAGTTCGTGTGGTGACTTTAGGTGATTTCTCTACCGAGCTATGTGGCGGTGTTCATGTAGAACGTACAGGCGATATCGGCTTATTGAAAATAGTTTCTGAGTCAGGTATTGCTGCGGGTGTTCGCCGTATAGAAGCTGTTACTGCTAATGGTGCATTAGCCTTCATTAATGAGCAAAGTGCAACATTAAGCAAGGTAGCAAGCCTAGTTAAGTCTGATGTTGCTAATGTTGACAGTAAAGTTGAACAGCTAATTACTCGCGCTAAAGTGTTAGAGAAAGAAATCAGTGCTTTAAAACAAGAGCTTGCAGCGCAAGCTGGCTCAGATTTAGTGAGCAAAGCGGTTGATATTAATGGTATTAAAGTGCTTATCGCTGATTTAGATGGTGTTGAAAGCAAAGCATTACGTGGCATGGTGGATGAGCTGAAAAATAAAATGCAGTCAGGTATTATCATGCTTGCAACCGCAAATGGCAGTAAAGTTGGTTTAATTGCTGGCGTGACCAAAGACTTAATTGGTAAGGTTAAAGCCGGCGAGTTAGTGAATATGGTTGCTCAGCAAGTGGGTGGTAAAGGTGGTGGTCGCCCAGATATGGCGCAAGCTGGCGGTAGCCAACCTGAGAACATTACCGATGCGCTAGCTTCTGTACAACCTTGGTTGACTGAGAAATTAACTTAATAGCATTTTAACTATTGCGATGAAAGCCAGTAGCAAATTATTACTGGCTTTTTTTTGTCTAAATTTTCCGTTGATTCTGCCTTTAGAACACTTCTGTACGTATTTTCAACACATTTGTTATTTTAATGTTAATGGTTACAGTAAAAGACAAAAAACAGCATAAAAAAACAACTTTTAGCCCTGTTCAAGGTTAAGATAACCTTGATAGAATACCCAGATATTTTGATAAGTGGACAGCATAGGAGCTTTAAACTTATCAAAAAATGGCTTTTTCCTAAATATTTACTATTACTTAATAGTGTATTAAGGAAAAAACATACTAACTTCATATATTACTAGCTTATATATATTTATTTAGTGATTCTCAACTTTAGAAAAAAGGAAGCTGTATATGTTAATATTAACACGACGCGTTGGTGAGACATTAATGATAGGTGATGAAGTCACTGTTACAGTCTTGGGCGTTAAAGGAAATCAGGTACGAATTGGTGTTAATGCGCCGAAAGAAATCTCAGTGCACCGTGAAGAAATTTACATGCGTATTCAAGCTGAGAAGGATGATAATGAGGCATCTGGCAACGTATAATTATCATTATTAATTATTCTATTGCTCTTAAAAGCACCACTCTTGTTGGTGCTTTTTTGTTTTTTGCGTAGAGATAATGATTGAAAATTGATGATTTTGTTTGAATTGTCTACAAACAGTACGAAAAGCTAAATAAATTAGTAAAAATGTTTGACTTATTTTTAAGATCCATTAATATTCGCACCCACTGGAGAGGTGGCCGAGTGGCCGAAGGCGCTCCCCTGCTAAGGGAGTATCTGGTTTATCCCGGATCGAGGGTTCGAATCCCTCCCTCTCCGCCATTATTTGCTTAATGTAGATAGTGGAAAGTACATCTTTAGACTAAGATGTAAAACATAGTTTATCGGGTAAGTAACGATTTAAAAAACATCTTAGATTGCGGACGCGTAGCTCAGCTGGATAGAGTACCTGGCTACGAACCAGGCGGTCGCAGGTTCGACTCCTGCCGCGTCCGCCACTTTTATTCTCATGTAGAATAAAAGTGGTAAAGCAATAATGAACAGCTACTATTAAGGCTGTATAAAGAAATTATTAGACCGCGGACGCGTAGCTCAGCTGGATAGAGTACCTGGCTACGAACCAGGCGGTCGCAGGTTCGACTCCTGCCGCGTCCGCCACATTCATTTTGATGAATACAAAAACCTAGCTTCGGCTAGGTTTTTTTTCGCCTGTATTTTGTTATATTGAGCGTAGCTCAGCTGGATAGCTTAAGTTAAGAAAAAAGTTGGCTACGAATGAATCCTTTTACGGTCGCAGGTTCGACTCCTGCCGCGTCCGCCACATTCATTTTGATGAATATGAAAAACCTAGCTTCGGGGAGTTTTTTTTCGTCTGCATATTGTCATATTGAGCGTAGCTCAGCTGGATTAATCAATATTTAGAAATAATATCTAATGAAATATCATCTACTTTTGTCACACCTGTTAAAGCCATTGCTACACGCATTTCGTTTTCAAAAATAGTTAATAGCTGACTTACCCCTTGTTCACCATTTGCAGCTAATGCATAAGCCCACGCCCGACCCAACATGCATGCATCAGCGCCTAGTGCGATAGCTTTCACAATGTCTAGACCGCTTCGAATGCCACCATCGATAATTATTTTACAGCGCTGATCAACAGTTTGTACAATCTCTGGTAGTACGGATAAGGTTGCTGGCGCACTATCTAACTGGCGTCCGCCATGGTTAGAAATGACTATAGCATCAGCGCCAATTTTTACCGCGGAATTAGCATCTTCGCTATCTAAAATACCTTTTATAACTAGGTTTCCCGACCAGTTATTGCGGAGCCAATCAATATCTTCCCATGTCATGCTGGCATCAAACTGACTATCTACCCAACCTTTAAAATCATCAAGTGAGCTTGCATCTGGCACGGCTTCAGTTAAATTTCCAAAAGTGAGCGGTTTTCCCTGAATGGCTACATCCCATAACCATCTTGGGTGACTAGCAATATCTAGCCCGCGCTTTAGTTTGCTTATCAAGCTAGTACTTGCTTTGCTTGCACTTAACCCGTTTCGAATATCACGATAGCGCTCACCTAGCACAGGTAAATCAACAGTTAATACCAGTGTTTCACATCCTGCCTGTTTTGCTCGCGCTAGAAGTTTTAGGGCATAACTTCGATCTCGTATGACATAAAGTTGAAACCAGAATGCGTTATTGCTATTAGCGCGCAGCTCTTCGATTGAGCATATCCCTACCGTTGATAAGCAAAAAGGAACATTTGCTAGCGAAGCAGCCGCTAGTACTTGTTGCTCACCGCGACGAGCATAGCAACCAGCTAAGCCAATTGGTGCCAATATAAGTGGCATATGGTGTTTTTTATTAAAAAGCTGGCAGCTTAAATCTATTTTACTAACGTCGCGTAATATACGCTGTCTCAGGTGGATATTACTAAAAGCAGAAAGATTGTTATTGAGGCTGATTTCTTGATAACTACCACCATCAATATAATCAAATAATTGTCGTGGTAAGCGTTTTTTAGCTAATAGTCTAAAATCTTCAGTATTGGCTACAGCAATATTTAATCCATTTGATGTCATATGAAATCATTATTCGTAATAGTATGAAAAACATCCTAAATTAGTTGTAAGAAATTAACAAGTTTGCAAGTTTATTGAGATAATTTGCATATTATTCACCTGTAGTGAATAAATTTAATTGCTAGGTATATTGTATAAAATAAGCTGTATTTCTTTGAGATAGCCAGTATTCATGGAGATAATGTTGTATACAATATCTCTTTTATGCAATTAATTTTGAATAATTAGTAAAAAAGAATGAATAATCTCTGTTTTTGGGGTTGACGATGAATTATTTTTCTGAAACAGCAAAATAATGTTTGTTTTTAATTATTGGAGTGATTATTCTAATTTTAGAAATTTTATAAAGAGAACGAAAAATGAACGAAATGCAACAGCAGTTTATAGAAGCAGGAACACTCATGCTAGCAGGTATGGTTTTCGTATTTGCCTTCTTAAGTGTATTAATACTCTTTATTAATACTGTTTTGGCAAAGCTAGCGATCAAGTATCCTGATCCCGTCGCACCAATTCGCGCACGTTCTAATAAAGCCAATAAAAAAGCAGCAAGTGGTGAAGTATCACCTGCCATAGTTGCTGCAATTAGCGGAGCAGTTACGCGCTATCGTCAACAGCACTCACAACAAAATGTTAAGTAACATAACGAAATAAGGTCATAGTCATGAGCAAGCCATTAGGTATTACCGAAGTCGTCTTAAGAGATGGTCATCAGTCAATCTTAGCAACACGTCTTCGTTTAGAAGATATGTTACCCATTGCCAAAACATTAGATGAAGTTGGCTATTGGTCAATTGAATCATGGGGTGGTGCAACATTTGATTCTTGTATTCGCTATTTAGGCGAAGATCCTTGGGAGCGTATTCGTGCTTTGAAAAAAGCGATGCCAAATACCAAGCAACAAATGTTATTTCGTGGTCAAAATATTTTGGGCTATCGTCATTACGCTGATGATGTGGTAGAAAAGTTTGTTGAACGTGCTCATGTTAATGGTGTTGATGTCTTCCGTATTTTTGACGCGATGAATGATGTAAGAAACCTACAAACGTCGATCAAAGCGGCGGTTAAAGTGGGTGCTCACGCACAAGGCACATTGAGCTACACCGAAAGCCCGGTACATACGCTTGAAGGCTGGCTAACAATGGCCAAGCAGTTAGAAGATATGGGTGCACACTCGTTATGTATTAAAGATATGTCTGGCTTGTTGAAGCCTTATGATGCTGCTGAATTAATCTCAAAACTAAAAGAAAGTGTTTCTTTACCAATTGCTTTACATTGTCATGCTACAACCGGTTTAAGTGTTGCAACACAAATGAAAGCGATTGATAGTGATGTTGACGTTATCGATACTTCTATCTCTTCAATGAGTATGACTTACGGTCATTCGCCAACAGAAACGATTGCTTCAATTGTTGAAGGTAGTGCTCGTGACTCAGGCTTAAATGTTGAAAAAATGGCTGAAGTAGCGGCATATTTTAGAGATGTACGTGAAAAGTATGCTCAATTTGAGGGTAGCTTAAAGGGCATTGATGCACGTATTCTTACCGCTCAAGTACCTGGCGGTATGCTAACAAATATGGAAAATCAGTTAAAAGAGCAAGGCGCATCAGATAAATTTGATGAAGTGCTAACTGAAATACCTAAAGTGCGTAAAGATTTAGGTTACATCCCTTTAGTAACACCTACTTCGCAAATTGTTGGTACGCAAGCTGTGCTTAATGTGTTAACGGGTGAGCGTTATAAATCAATCACCAAAGAAACGGCTGGTGTATTAAAAGGTGAGTATGGCTCAACAGCTGCTCCAGTAAGCACTGAGTTACAAAACCGTGTCTTAGATGGTAAAGAAGTCATCACTTGTCGCCCTGCAGATTTATTAGACCCTGAGGTTGATAAGTTATCTGAAGAGCTGCAAGGTTTAGCACAAGAGAAAAATATTGCATTAGCGGATGAAGTGATTGATGACGTATTAACTTATGCTTTATTCCCGCAAATTGGTTTAAAATTCTTAGAAAATCGCAATAACCCTAATGCTTTTGAGCCAGTGCCAACCAAAGCAACA
>JAPHTO010000086.1 GCA_026196955.1 Colwellia sp.
CACGTGTACTTTCTCTTCGCCAAGTATCTTATCCCACGGAGGCATAACCCCAGCTCGACCATTTCTAATTGATTCTTCAATAGCACGTTGTGAGCCACCGTATAACCAAACATTGTCAGTTAAGTTTGGTGCGCCCATAGGTAAACCAAGCGCTAAACTGCCTTGACCTTCAGGCCCATGACAACCAGCACACATACCGAATTTGGCTTTACCCGCTTTGGCAAGATCCGCATTAACTGAGCGACCGCTTAAACTAATGACGTAAGCTGCAACTTCTTTAACACCTTGATCACCGCCTAATGCGCCTTCCCAAGCCATCATACCAACAGCTTGACGGCCGTGCATAATAGACTCTTTGATTTGTTCAGCAGAGCCGCCGTATAACCAATCTTTATCAGCTAAGTTAGGGAAGCCTGTAGTACCACGTGCATCAGAGCCATGACATTGTGAACAGTTTTGAATAAATAAACGTTGTCCTACTTTTAAAGCTTCGGCGTCAGTTGCTAAGTCTTCAATACTACGTGCAGCATAAGCTTCAAATATCGGACCATATTTGGCATCGGCTTGTGCTACTTCACGATCATATTGTACTAATACACCAGAATCTTTTGCTAAATACTCAGTGGTTTTCGCTTTTGATTCTGCAACATTTAAAATACCTTGGTTTGAGCTTTTCCAACCCAATAAACCTGTCCAGTTACCTAAACCATACATGGCAATATAAATAAAAGCCCAAATAATGGTTAATAAGAAGAAAGTACTCCACCAGTTTGGTAGCGGATTGTTTAATTCTTCAATGCCGTCAAAGCTGTGTCCCATAGACTCACCTTCTTCAACGCCTGCAAAGTTCTTTAAGCACCAACGTAGTAGGATAAAACAACCTACTAAGGAGCCTAGGGTAAGAACCCAAACCCATATATTCCAGAAGCTAGACATTATTATTAGTCTCCTGTTTGCTATCTGTTTTAAGATGGCCTTTGCTATCTTGTTTTTGTTCATCGTCTAAAATCGAATGGGCAATTTCATCAAAAGATGCCTTGCGCTTTTTCGAAAAAGACCAAATCACAATCACAACAAATAAAGCCAATATAAGGAGGGCAAAAAACCCTCTTAATGTTCCGTAATCCATCAGGTTAACTTACTTCAATGCGTGGCCAAGTGATTGCAAGTAAGCAACCAAGGCAGTCATTTCAGTTTTACCTTTCACCGCATCTTTAGCGCCGTCTATTTCTGCTTGTGTATAAAGCGGAATAGCCTGACCATTTTCGTCTTTGTGACTACGGTTACGGGTTAACCAGTTAAAGGTTGCCAGCTTGTTACCTGTATTTTCACCGTCAAGGGTGTTTTCATTTAACCAGTTATAAGCTGGCATGTTTGATTCAGGTACAACTGAACGTGGATCTGTTAAATGCGCGATATGCCAGTCATCACTATAACGACCGCCAACACGTGCTAAATCAGGACCAGTACGTTTTGAGCCCCATAAAAATGGGTGTTCCCAAACGCTCTCACCGGCAACGCTATAGTGACCATAACGCTCAGTTTCAGCTCTAAATGGGCGGATCATTTGACTATGACAGTTACTACAACCTTCACGGATATAGATATCACGTCCTTCCATTTGTAAGGCAGTATATGGCTTTAGGTTATCTACAGGTGTTGTTGTTTCTTTTTGGAAAAACAATGGCGTTATTTCTACTAAACCACCAATACTGATCGCCAGTACGGTAACAAGAAAGAACAAACCAACATTCTTTTCAACTTTTTCATGTTTATTTTGCATGTCTGTTCTCCTTAAGCTTCTTCAACAGCTTTAAGACTACCGTCTTTAGCGCCGATTGTTTTAAACATGTTGTAAGCCATCAATAAGAAACCAGCAACAACAAGAACACCACCTAAGAAGCGGATAAAGTAGAATGGGTAAGAAGCTGTTAAGCTTTCTACAAAGCTATAGGTTAATGTACCGTCAGTGTTTACTGCACGCCACATCAAACCTTGCATAACACCTGAAATCCACATCGCTACGATATAAAGTACGATACCCGTAGTGTGAATCCAGAAATGAATGTTAATTAAGCGAATGCTGTACATACGGCCTTGGTTAAATAGCACTGGAATTAAGTGATATAAGGCACCAATAGATACCATAGCAACCCAACCTAAAGCACCAGAGTGTACGTGACCTACTGTCCAGTCAGTGTAATGTGATAACGCATTCACTGATTTAATTGCCATCATTGGGCCTTCAAAGGTAGACATACCGTAGAAAGATAAAGAAACAATTAAGAAACGTAAAATAGGGTCATGGCGAAGTTTATGCCATGCACCAGAAAGTGTCATGATACCGTTAATCATACCACCCCAAGAAGGAAGGAATAATACAACAGACATTACCATACCAACAGATTGAGCCCAATCTGGTAGTGCAGTGTAATGTAGGTGATGTGGGCCTGCCCAAATGTATAGAGAAACTAAAGCCCAGAAATGAACAATAGATAAGCGGTAAGAATATACAGGACGTTCAGCTTGCTTAGGAACAAAGTAGTACATCATACCTAAGAAACCTGCGGTTAATAAGAAACCAACGGCATTATGTCCATACCACCACTGCATCATGGCATCAATAGCGCCAGAGTAGATAGAGTATGATTTCATGGCTGAAACTGGAATAGCCATTGAGTTACCAAGGTGTAAAACTGCAACGGTTATGATAAAGCCACCAAAGAACCAGTTTGCCACATATATGTGTGAAGTCTTACGTTTGATTAGCGTACCAAAAAATACGATAGCATACGAAACCCAAACAACAGTAATAAGAAGATCAATTGGCCATTCTAGCTCTGCATATTCTTTTGATGTGGTGTAACCCAAAGGTAAAGAAATAGCGGCTGCTAAAATAACCGCTTGCCAACCCCAGAAAGTGAAAGATGCTAACTTGCCACCAAATAATCGAGTTTGACAAGTTCGTTGTACAACGTAGTAAGAGGTAGCAAATAGAGCACTAGTACCAAAGGCAAAAATTACCGCATTAGTATGTAGTGGACGAAGACGAGAGTAGGTTAACCAAGGTGTATCAAAGTTTAACGCAGGCCAAATTAATTGAGCCGCGATAAGTACACCTACGAGTGTACCAACGATCCCCCAGATTACAGTCATCACAGTAAATTGACGAACAACATTGAAGTTGTAGTCTACTGCTGACGTATTACTTTGAGTCATGTTATGGATTCCGCAGTGTTATTATTAATGAGAATAGCTAATATCAATGTTATCTAGACTAAAGTAGTAAAAAACGAACAATATTTATGCTATTTCTGTTTGTTTGCCAATTGGCATTGATATATGTCACAAAATCGAGCTAAAGGTGCCATATACAAGGCAATTTTACCCTTTGCTTATGATATAAATCAACTAGCTTGGTTGTTTAAATTTGACGTAGATCAAGTTTAGAAACAATTGCCCATAAACTTTGTGTGGTTATGATTTGCTCAAAAATATTATTTCAACAATCGCCAACATTATTTATGCAATTTTTCTTGTATGAAAGGTAGACTAACTTTTAAAAATCAGCCAGTTTAATAAGTTGTTCTGCTTCAAGTAGTTGAATTTTTTTACCTGTTACTTGAATAAGTTGCTCTTTTTGAAATTTTGAAAAAACACGGCTAAGAGTTTCTCGGCGAAGACCGAGAAAATTTGCCACATCATTACGGCTGATGGGTAATTCTATGCTGTTGTCACTGCCAGTATAATCAGCGTTTCTTTCGATAATATTTAATAAAAATGCCGCTAATAAACTATCGGCTGACTTTTTACCAATATAGGCTTGAAAATTTCGCTGGCGAACAAAACTTTGTCGGCTAAGCAACTCGATTAGATTTTGCTGAATTTCAGGAACCAATTTACCGCATGAGGTCATCTGTTCAACTGAGACTTTACAGACTGAGCTATCGCCAATAGCAATGGCGGTATAATTATAACTCTTAAGATACAGAGCATCTTCGCCAATCAGCTCGCCAGGAAAACGTAAACCAATGATATTTTCTTCGCCATCATCAGTTTTTTGGCACAATTTAAAGGTACCTGAGCTGACCGCGTATATGTCAGTGAGTGGAGTGGCCTGATGAAATAATATATAACTATTCTTACTAGATAAACGTCTTTGTAGATAGCTTTCTGATAGGTTTAATGACTGTGTTGCTGTGCTAACAGGCTGACACACCGAGTTCATTGAACAATCATCACACTCAACAAATTTACTCTTTTTATCTTTTGCGATGATGGAAGAGTTCTTTACTTGGCTAGTGTCTATTAATGATTTACTCGATACAGTCATTTTCTTGGCATGTTGTTCAATAAAAAGGTTGGTCATTTTAAGGGAGTATGGTGAAATACTCAAGCTGCTTAAATAGCCACCTTTTAAGGTGGCGGCGTTATTGGTGCGTAAAACTTAACTTTTACTGACGAGTGTTTTTGAACATTTTTAGGAGTTCAATAAGGTTGTAATGATTAAAGTATTCCTCATTCTTATTTTTGTTTTCAGTGTATTAGCGTGTAAACCCGCCGAAGAAAAAGCATCAGAAAATGTTAATAATTACCCATTCTCTTGTTTACCTTCGCAAAGCGATTGTAATCTTGACACTGAATTAGGACATTTGAGTATTACCTTTTCTGGCTTAACAGAGCAGGGAAAGTTAAAAACTGAATTGCCTTTTCAAATTCAGCTGCAACTCACCCCCAGTGATCAAAGTCATCAACTGAGCTCTATTCAAAGCTACCTTGAAGGTAAAACCATGTTTATGGGTAAAGTTCCTGTGTTTTTTGAACACAGCGAGACAAGCAATGTAATGCTGGCACAAACTTTACTTGCTAGCTGCTCTGAAGAAGTGATGACATGGCGGTTATGGTTAACAATAGATATTGCTATGGGTGATGAAATTAAACAAGAAAGCATTTTTATCGATTTTGATAGTATGCGTTTATAGATAACCTGATGTGATGGTGAGTGTAGCGAATTTAGTGGTTTTGACATCAACTGGTTTCGCTACCTCTCACTCGCTACCTAAGGTTATATATTATTAGTCACGTCAACAGAAAGTCTTAATCTCTGCCCTGGCTGTAAATATTTATTTCTACTTAAACTGTTCCAACGCTCAATATCACTAATACGCACGTTGAATTTATCAGCAATTCGAGCAAAAGAGTCACCACGGCGCACTTTATAAGTAATGTTGCGCATGATGGCTTGTTCAATGCCAGAATCCGCTTTAGCCAGTTTGCTTGATGATGAAGGCTTTTGCCAAATAACCAGCTTTTGACCAAGTTTTAGCGTATCGCGAGGAGCAAAACCGTTCCATTTAGCAATATTGCCACTACTAACCTTATAACGTTGGCCTATGTCCCAAAGATTGTCGCCTGAGACAACCGTATGCGTTATTTTTATCCCTTGCTGTGGCTTAGCTTGCTTTTTAGCGATACGTTGCTCTTGAGAAAGTATATAACTATCGAGTGACTTCGCTGCTACGGGGATCAGTAGATATTTACCCGCACGAATTTGATTACCATTAATGTTATTAACTTGGCGGATCAGATCAATACTGGTGTGGAATTTGTTAGCA
>JAPHTO010000018.1 GCA_026196955.1 Colwellia sp.
ATATATTATTAGGCTTGTTTTTTATTACAGTCGGCATGAAGCTAGATATTTCTGTTGTATTGTCATCCCCATTTACCTTACTTTTGATTATGTTCGGCTTTATGCTTGTCAAATTGATGGTGATTAAAATTTTAGCTGTTCGGGCAGGGGAGTCTAGTAAAGATGCTTGGGCTGCGGGGTTAATACTAGCACAAATGGGGGAGTTTGGTTTTGTGTTAATTGCCTTGGCTAATCAAGTGGAAATATTGCCAAGAGATGTCTCGTCAATGTTACTGGGAGCGGGGGTTATTAGTATGGCTATAACCCCTTATATGATAGATCATTCTCGCTCATGGTCTATTTTCTTAAGCCAAGAAAAGTCGCCTAAAAGTAAAGATTTAGAACAGTTACCTGAAAATAAAGACTTGGCAGATCACGTTATTATTTGTGGTTTTGGACGTATAGGCCAAACAGTTAGCCGATTTTTGAAACAAGAATCTATTGATTTTGTTGCCATCGATATTGACCCACTTAGAACTCGAAAAGCGCGTGAAGCAGGGGAGAATGTCTTATTTGGCTCTTCCAGACAAACAGAGTTATTAAATGCTGCGCACTTATCGAAAGCTAAACTCGTCGTTATTGCGTTTGGTGAAGATAAGCAATCAGTGGAAGTTGTACAGAAAGTGCGTTCGCTAGCACCAGAAGTGCCAATTTTAGTTCGAACTCGCAATGATGATCATCTTGATATGTTGCATGATGCAGGTGCCAATGAAGTCGTGCCAGAAAGCTTAGAAGGCAGTTTGATGTTGGTCTCTCAAGTTTTATCACTAACCGGAGTACCATTTTCACGCATTATGCGCCGCGTGCAAAAAGAGCGAAAAAATCATTACAATCATTTGCATGGTTTTTTTCAGGGGGAGCATACCGACATGAGCCCCGCAGCTATTGATCGTATTGAATTTGCTCATGCCATTCTAATTAACGAAAATTCTTTTGGTTGTGGTAGAAGTATAGCGTCTTTAGATTTGCTTAATCGACGCGTTCACATTATCGGGTTACGTCGGGGAGAGATAGAATGTGAGTCACCTGATGAAGACACAATATTACAAGCCCAAGATACCTTGATAGTACGTGGCAAACCCAGACGTGTCGAGAGAGCGGAGCGTTTTGTTCAAGAAGGGAACTAGCTTGCTATTTATGGCTTTTTGAAGCTGGGTATAGATTTAGAAAGTGTTTAATTTGGTTTTCTTTTTCCATAGCATCTTCAAAGCCTAACTTGATTAACTCATTACAAAAGTTTTTCTCAAATAATAAATAGCTAATAATACTGGACTCAGAGTCATTACTAATACCCATACTGCGTAATAGCAAACGTACAGATAAGGGTAATTCATTATAGTAATTTACAGCGATGGCATTAAAGTCATGACTGGGATTAATGACTAAGCTGTCTATATGCTTTAAACCCTCAACATTATCTTTTTTATCTGCCGGAATGAGCTTTAATGTACTGTTAATGCGTGACATTCTTTCCAGATCACTGTTCATTGTGTCAGCAAAAATTGAGTCGAGCAGATGACCTGCTATAGTCGCTGTTGTTGGAGGATGAGGATTATTTTCATTGACATGTAATGGCTCTTTAGGTTGATCAACGCCGATAATAAAAATACGTTTCGCACCTAAATGAATAGCAGGGCTAAGTGGTGATAGTTGATGCACTGAGCCATCACCAAAATGCTGGTTTTTAATTTTTATCGACGGAAAAACCATAGGGATCGCCGATGAAGCCATTAGATGCTCGCTATTTAACTGGCTAGGTTGGCCTGAGCGTTTGGCTCTTTGCCAAGGAAGAATATTATCGCTGGATTGATAAAAGCTAATTGAGTCGCCGGTACTATAACTGGATGCTGTGACGGAAACTGCTGATAGATAGCCTTGCAATATATTATGATCGATGCGTTTAAAGTCCATGACTTGCTTTAATAACTCCCTTAGCGGCGCGTTATTAAGCAAACTTCGTGGCAGTTTATTGGCATAGTCAGCTTGAAAACTTGCCAACATTCCTCGGCCTATATGGCCAAAGACACCTTGGGCGTTATTAAGGTAAATTTTTGAGGTATCAAGGTTTTTCCACACCCACTCTAATTTTTTAACTCCTAAATGGAAGCAGGAGGCATAACAGCCTAAGGCGGTAGTATTGATAGCGCCAGCCGAAGTGCCACAAAGAATTGGAAAGGGAATGCCATGGTTTCTAGGCACAAATTTAGTGATTGCTGATAACACACCTACTTGATAAGCAGCTCGAGCTCCACCTCCAGTAAGCACTAACGCGTTTTGACTGTCTACATAATTACGTTTGCTTGTCATAGCTTATTGTTATTCAATTAAAAAGTCTTTACTGGTTAAGCTAAGTGTAAGTGCTTTTAGACAATATCGCTAGCTAGATTTTTATAAAATTGAGATAAAAAAAAGCCAGCAATTAAGCTGGCTTTTTAAAATGACATAGAATTATTAACGAGAATTTATCTGCCTATCACCATTTTAGAAATGGTTATAAGTTTATGCCTAAACGCTAATAATTTATTAGCTGCTAACGCGAGCGTTTGCAGCATCAATCAATGGTTGCGATCCAGTTTGCAACACGGCTAAATTAGCAGAAACAACTTTCTTTGGTAATTTTGAAATCATCAAAGAGCCTGTTTGTACTGAGCCGCTAGTCGATGCAAACTCTAATAAGTTTTTACCATTACACTGAATACCGTCGAAGATACGACGAATTTTTAATTTATTCGTCTTTAAAAAAGAACGCATGCGTTTCTTGTCATCGGCAGCCACATACTCACATATACTTTGAGCAATGTTCGCAGCTTGTGCCTGAGGTGTCGATACAACAGACGTTAATGTTAAAACAGTGATGGTAGAAGCTATTAATAATTTTTTCATTTTAGTAACCTTTTATATAAATGGATTATTAAAAGAAAAAACCACGGGATGTACCTATTAACGAGGTGACTCCGCTGCCGTAGATTTTCCATTATTAGAAAACCCCTTAGGCCGGTGGTTTTGCGTAATACGTTTTCGCGTATCTTGCCTTTTCTTTGTCAAGAATAAGTATCGCTAAAACTGTGTCAAATTGCAACCATGATGATAACTTTTTGTTTTTGGATGATTATTTAGTATAAAAAAGGAGTTTTATATTAGAAAATCATCTCAGGAATATCGCCAGCAACAATTAATTCACCTTCGGTTAACTTGATTATTTCTTCAACCGAAACACCGGGAGCGCGTTCTAATAAATGAAACTTGCCCTCTTTAATTTCAATGAAAGCTAAATCGGTTAGTACCTTTTTAATACAGCCTTTGCCAGTTAGTGGTAAAGAGCAATTATTCAATAGCTTAGATACGCCATGCTTTGAAGCATGAGTCATGGTAACAATAATGTTATCAGCGCCAGCAACTAAATCCATAGCTCCACCCATACCTTTGATGAGTTTTCCTGGGATCATGTAGGAAGCGATATTACCGTTTACGTCCACTTCAAAAGCACCCAATACGGTTAAATCAACATGTCCACCACGGATCATGGCAAAAGATTCTGCAGAATCAAAAATGGAAGCGCCTGTTGCCATGGTTACCGTTTGCTTACCAGCATTGATCAAATCGGCATCTATTTCTTCTTCGGTTGGGAATTGCCCCATGCCTAAGAGCCCATTTTCAGATTGCAGCATAACTTCCATACCTTCAGGTACATAGTTAGCGACAAGGGTAGGGATACCTATGCCTAGATTAACGTAAAAACCATCTTGCAGCTCTTGGGCAACACGTTGAGCTATTTGCTCTCTTGATAAAGCCATTATTTCTCTCCTTGTGTTGTCGATGGGCGAGTAGTGCGTTGTTCAATGCGCTTTTCGAAGTTGCCTAATATTAGACGGTCAACATAAATACCAGCAGTATGAATTTGATCGGGATCTAATTCACCTGGCTCAACGATTTCTTCTACTTCTACTACAGTAATTTTACCTGCTGTAGCAGCCATAGGGTTAAAGTTACGGGCGGTTTTTCTAAAAACTAGATTACCGTATCGGTCAGCTTTCCACGCTTTAACAATGGCAAAGTCACCGACAATAGATTCCTCTAAAATATAGTCTCTACCATTAAATTCACGCTCATCTTTACCTTCAGCAACCGGTGTTCCTACACCAGTTGCGGTGTAGAATGCGGGTATGCCAGCGCCGCCAGCGCGCATTTTTTCTGCCAAAGTGCCTTGTGGCGTTAACTCAACGTCTAATTCACCCGCCATCATTTGACGTTCAAATTCAGCGTTCTCACCGACATAAGAAGCAATAATTTTTTTGATTTGACGATTCGGCAATAAAATACCTAAACCAAAGTCATCAACACCACAATTATTTGATACTACAGTGAGCCCTTTAGTACCTTTACGCTTTATCTCTGCGATTAAGTTTTCTGGAATTCCACACAGGCCAAAACCACCTGCGATCACCGTCATATTATCTGTTAGTCCAGCCATGGCTTCTTCATAGCTTGACACTACTTTGTCAAATCCTGCCATTATCTTCTCCTAAATATTTTCTTCGAATTTTTAGTTATGTTTCAGTCGTGTTTAGCTTGTTAACTGTTTTTATTGGCAAGGTAAGCACTTGATACTTTTGAAACGGGTGCTTTACCTATTTTTTCACTGATAAACCAACCTGCTGCGAGCAGTTGTTTAAAATCAATGCCTGTTTCAACACCTAAGCCATTAAGCATATAAACAACATCTTCAGTGGCAACATTACCTGAAGCGCCTTTAGCATAGGGACAACCGCCTAAGCCTGCAATAGCACTATCGACCACCTTAATACCCATTTGCAGTGCAGCGTAAATATTCGTTAACGCTTGCCCGTAGGTATCATGGAAATGTACAGCTAGCTTATCTGTTGGTACACGGGCACTTACCGCTTGTATCATTTGAGTTACATTCGCAGGTGTACCAACGCCGATGGTGTCGCCAAGGGATATCTCATAACAGCCCATTTGATAAAGTTTTTCAGCAACTTTAGCCACTTGTTCTGGTGAAATTTCACCTTCGTAGGGACAGCCTAAAACACAGGACACATAACCACGTACTTTAACGTTGGCCTCTTTGGCGGCGGTCATAATAGGTGCGAAGCGTTCAAGGCTTTCTTCAATTGAGCAGTTAATGTTTTTCTGACTAAAACTTTCTGATGCGGCGCCAAAAATGGCTACTTCATCAGCGCTCACTGCTAGTGCCCCTTCAAAGCCTCGCATGTTAGGTGTTAATGCCGCATAGGTGACATTGTCTTTACGATTAAGCTTTTCAAAAACTTCTGTCGAAGTGGCCATTTGTGGCACCCATTTAGGGGAAACAAAACTGCCACTTTCTATATAGGTAATACCGGCATCACTCAGCTTTTCTATTAGCGCTATTTTATCGCTGGCGCTAATGGGAGTCGCTTCGTTTTGTAAGCCATCTCTTGGGCCTACTTCAACAATTTTTACGCTTTTAGGAATGGAGAAGTTTGGACTCTTATTCATATTGATTCCTTTTACTCTTCACTGGTAGAGAAAGCCAATAATTCAGCGCCGCCATCAACCATGTCGCCCGCTTGGAAAAATACTTCATTAATGGTGCCATCACTTGGCGCTTTAATGGTATGTTCCATTTTCATTGCTTCCATGATAACCAGAGGTTGATCTTTGCTAACGGTATCGCCAGCTTCAACAAGTACACTGACCATGGTGCCATTCATCGGTGCAGTTAAGCCGCCATGGCTATCATCACCTTCGTGTTGACCAAAATCAGGTAATATATGGGTGAAATTAAACACGCCATTAGCGCGATATAAACTGATGTTATTTTCATTGCAGTTGATGGTTGCTAGGCTACGATGACCATTAATATTGACAACTAAGTTATCGTCATCGAGTGTGCCTTGGCAGTCAAATTGTTCACTATTAATCTTTACAAGGTAGTAAGCATCATTGCCTTGGCGTTTCTGCTCAACTTCAACCGTATATTCAACATCATTATGGGCCAGTACTAATACGTGCGAATGCGGTTCATTTAAACGCCATGCATTAGCATTGTGCCAAGGTGAATAGGGGTCATTGCTATGTAAGGCACTTTGCAGTGCTTTTTTCTCAATAGATAATACTAAATATAAAGCGGCAATAGGTAATTCGTTTAACAGCTCTTGAGCATTATCATGAAAAATAAGATCATTGTTTTTTTCAATAAAACCAGTATCAATATCTTCTTCCACAAAGGGTTTTGAGGTGGCTAAGTTGTAAAGAAAATCAATATTGGTGGTAACACCATTAATGCGATATTCACTTAATGCTTTACTTAGGCGCTTTAATGCTTTTTCACGATTTTCATCCCATACAATGAGCTTGGCAATCATGGGATCGTAATAAACGCTCACTTCATCGCCTTGGCGCACACCCGTATCAATACGGACATGCTCACTTTCTACCGGTGTTTGTAATAAGCTGAGTTTACCTGTAGCAGGTAAAAAATCGTTATTTGCATCTTCAGCATAAATACGTGCTTCAAAAGCATGCCCATTTAGTACGAGTTGTTGCTGTGTCTTAGGTAATACTTCACCAGCAGCAACACGTAATTGCCATTCAACTAAATCTTGTCCGCTGATCATTTCAGTCACTGGATGCTCAACCTGCAAGCGCGTGTTCATTTCCATAAAATAGAAAGAGCCATCTACATCAAGCAGAAATTCAACGGTACCAGCGCCTTGATAACCAATGGCTTGCGCGGATTTAATTGCCGATTCACCCATTTTAGCGCGAAGTTCTTCACTCATTTTAAAAGCTGGCGCTTCTTCAATGACTTTTTGATGACGACGTTGTACAGAGCAGTCTCGCTCAAATAAGTAGACAGCATTTTGGTGATTATCACAAAATACTTGAATTTCTACATGGCGCGGTTGGGTTAAGTATTTCTCAACCAACATGGTATCGTCACCAAAAGAGGAAAGTGCTTCACGTTTTGCTGCGGCAAAGCCTTCTTCAAATTCTTGCTCGTTCCATACTTGGCGCATGCCTTTACCACCACCGCCTGCGGTAGCTTTTAAAAGTACTGGATAACCCATATCATCAGCTGCTTTTTTAATCACTGCGCTTGATTGGTCTTCACCATGATAGCCAGGCACTAGAGGCACATTGGCTTTTTCCATAATGTTTTTAGCGGCAGATTTCGAGCCCATTGCTTCAATTGCGCCAACAGGTGGACCAATAAAAGTAATGTTTTTTGCTGCACAAGTACGACAAAAATCAGCATTTTCAGACAAGAAGCCATAACCAGGATGAATTGCTTGGGCGCCAGTTTTTATCGCAGCAGCAATAACTTTATCGCCTAAAAGGTAACTTTCGCGCGAAGGAGAAGGGCCAATGTAAATAGCTTCATCTGCCATGTGAACATGCAAGGCGTCTTTATCGGCATCAGAGTACACGGCTACCGTTAATACGCCCATTTTTTTGGCTGTTTTAATGATGCGGCAGGCGATTTCACCACGGTTAGCAATTAATATTTTATTGAACATGTTAAATCCCAGTCATATTTTTTATTGTTGCCAGTTTGGCGCACGTTTCTCAAAAAAAGCACTTAAGCCTTCTTGCCCTTCATCAGATACTCGAATTGCAGCAATCCGCTCACTGGTGTCTGTTAGTAAAGCTTCGTCAATAGTTTGAAAGGCAACATCTTGGCTAAGTTTCTTAGCTTGTCGTCTCGCTTGACTGCCATTGGCTAATAAAGTGTCAATCATAGATTTTACTTTATTGCTCAAGTCTTCAGGCTCAACAACGTCATCTACTAAGCCTAGTTGTTGCGCTTTATCACTAAAGAAGCGCTCTGCGGTTTGAAAATAACGACGGCTAGCTTTTACACCGATAGCATCAACAACATAAGGGCTGATGGTCGCAGGAATAAGGCCTAACTTAACTTCACTTAAACAAAAGCTTGCTTTAGTGCTGGCAATGACAATATCGCAGCAGCTAGCTAAACCAACAGCACCGCCAAAAGCGGCACCTTGAACTTTGGCGATAGTGGTTTGTGGTAAAAAGTTTAGTGCCTTTAACATTTGCGCTAAGGCATTGGCATCTTTTAAATTATCTTCATAAGAGTAACCAGCCATACGCTTCATCCACGCGAGATCGGCGCCAGCACTAAAACTTTTGCCGTTTGAAGCGAGCACCATAATACTGATGTCTTTACGTTCACTAATGTTGTTAAAGATATCGGTAAGTTGTTTGATGATGTCATCATCAAAGGCGTTGTGTTTATCGGGATTATTCAAAGTAACATTAGCAATGCCTTGCTCATTTACTTCAAATAAAACTTTTTCATTATTTGTGTTCATATGAGTGTGCTTACCTTAAGGTTACATTCTAAAGATGCCAAACTTGGTATCATCGATAGGTTTGTTTAGTGACGCCGAAATAGCTAAACCGAGCACTTGACGCGTGTCGGCTGGGTCGATAATGCCGTCATCCCATAATCGCGCTGATGCATAATAAGGATGACCTTGGTGCTCATAATTATCGATAATAGGCTGTTTGAATTTTTGCTCGTCTTCTTCGCTCCAGCTTTCACCGAGTTTTTCTTTCTTATCACGCGTTACTTGTGCTAACACGCCAGCAGCTTGCTCACCACCCATTACAGAAATTCGAGCATTTGGCCACATGAATAAGAAACGAGGATCGTAAGCGCGACCACACATGCCATAGTTACCCGCACCGAAACTACCACCAATTAAAATAGTAAATTTAGGGACTTGTGCTGTAGCAACCGCAGTAACCATTTTAGCGCCGTGCTTGGCTATACCGCCAGACTCGTATTGCTTGCCTACCATAAAACCTGTGATGTTTTGCAAAAACACCAGTGGAATTTTTCGTTGAGCACACAATTGAATAAAGTGTGCACCTTTCTCTGCTGATTCACCAAATAACACACCGTTATTGGCAACAATGCCCACTGGGTAGCCATATATATTGGCAAAACCACATACTAGTGTATTGCCGTATAAAGCTTTAAATTCGTCAAAGTTACTACCGTCAACAATGCGCGCAATTACCTCTCTGATATCAAAAGGCTGACGAGTATCTTTAGGGATGATGCCGTAGATATCTTCACTTGGGTATTCAGGCTCTATCACTTGTTGAAAATCAATACTTACTGGCTTGACTCTATTTAAATTTTTAACGGTAGAGCGAGCTATTTCAAGGGCATGATGATCATTTTGCGCATAGTGATCAGTCACACCAGAGGTGCGACAATGTACATCAGCACCCCCTAAATCTTCAGCGCTTACCACTTCGCCCGTTGCCGCTTTAACTAACGGAGGACCCGCCAAAAAGATTGTGCCTTGCTCTTTAACAATAATAGATTCATCGGCCATCGCCGGTACATAAGCACCACCAGCGGTACAAGAGCCCATAACTACGGCTACTTGTGGTATATTGTTTGCTGACATATTGGCTTGATTAAAGAAAATACGACCGAAGTGTTCTTTATCAGGAAACACATCATCTTGATTAGGTAAGTTAGCACCACCTGAGTCGACTAAATAAATACATGGCAAGTTATTTTCTTGAGCAATAGCTTGTGCTCTAAGGTGCTTTTTGACGGTAAGTGGGTAATAAGTGCCACCTTTTACTGTCGCATCATTAGCAACAATAACGCATTCTTGACCACCAACACGGCCAATACCAGTAATAATCCCTGCACTTGGTACGTTGTCTTCGTAGACTTTGTACGCTGCTAGTTGTGAAAACTCTAAAAATGCGGAGCCATCATCAAGCAGGGCATTGACTCTATCGCGGGGTAATAATTTACCACGACTAAGGTGACGATCGCGTGAACGTTCGCCGCCGCCAAGTTTTATTTCACCAAGCTTGCTGCGCAAATCATCAACTTGAGTTTGCATATGTGCAGCATTGTCTAAAAAATCTTGGCTGCGGGTATTAATTTTTGATATTAGTTTTGCCACAATAAAAACCTTATGCTTTTATTAAAATGAAAATAAGTCACCGTTTAGTTTGCAGCTAGTTAGTTTTACTACGAGGCAAAAACACGGAGTTGACGTTAGTCAATGAGTATTTTTAACAAAGTAGTTAGGCTAACTAGCAATAAAATAACGGCTTACTTTGATTCGTTAAACAATTCACGCCCAATTAACATTCTGCGTATTTCAGAAGTACCAGCGCCAATTTCATATAACTTGGCGTCACGTAATAACCGACCTGCTGGAAATTCATTGATGTAACCGTTACCACCAAGTAATTGAATAGTATCAAGTGCCATCTTGGTTGCTAATTCAGCTGCATACAGGATAACTGCGGCAGAGTCTTTACGGGTTGTTTCACCACGATCACATGCCGCAGCAACCATATAAGCGTAAGATTTAGCAGCATTCATTTGCGTATACATATCTGCTACTTTGCCTTGTACTAATTGGAACTCACCAATTGATTGACCAAATTGCTTTCTGTCGTGTACATAAGGAACCACTAAGTCCATACAAGCATCCATAATGCCTAATGAGCCGCCAGATAAAACCACGCGTTCATAATCTAAACCTGACATCAATACGCGAACACCTTTACCTTCTTGGCCTAAGATATTTTCAGCAGGAACTTCACAATCTTGGAACACAAGTTCACAAGTGTTTGAACCACGCATGCCTAATTTGTCTAGTTTTTGATGACGAGAAAATCCAGGATAGTCACGTTCAACAATAAATGCCGTGATGCCTTTTGAGCCAGCAGAGGTGTCAGTTTTTGCATAAATAACATAAACGTCAGCGTCTGGACCATTGGTGATCCACATTTTATTGCCGTTAAGAATGTACTTATCGCCTTTTTTATCAGCGCGTAGTTTCATGCTTACTACATCAGAGCCAGCGTTTGGCTCACTCATCGCTAGTGCGCCAATATGCTCGCCGGTACAAAGCTTAGGTAGATATTTCAATTTCTGCTCGTGTGAGCCATTTTTACGTAATTGGTTTAAACATAAGTTTGACATAGCGCCGTAACTTAAACCGACAGAGGCTGAAGCACGCGAGATCTCTTGCATCGCTACTATGTGTTCAAGATAGCCTAAGCCTGAGCCGCCGTATTCTTCTTCTACTGTCATGCCTAATAGGCCCATGTCGCCAAATTTTCGCCATAAATCGTTAGGAAATTCATTGTCGATATCAATTTGTTCAGCACGAGGCGCTATTTCATCACGCGCGAAAGCATTGACTTGATCGCGGATCATATCCACGGTTTCGCCTAAATTAAAATTAAGAGAGCTAAATGAAGAGATCATGTTGTTTCCTTTTGTTTTAAGCTGGTTAGCGGTTGCAATATCGTTAACATCAGTGTGTTTTTTTGCGTTTATTGGGTTAATTTTGTCAGTATATTTTGACAATTTTCTTCTAAATCATTGAGTTCGATTAATACTGCGTTAATATCATCGAGTTGTTGCTTAAGGTCATTTTTCTTCTGTGCAATCAATTCCATCATGCTAGATAACTGTTTAGCACTGGATTTATCAGCATCGTAAAGCTCGAATAAGCGTCCAGTTTCAGCTAGCGAAAATCCTAACCGTTTGCCGCGTAAGATTAATTTCAGCCTAACCTTATCTCTTTGGTTATAAATACGGGTTTGGCCTTTACGTGTTGGCGTGATCAGGCCTTGATCTTCATAAAATCGAATACTACGGGTGGTAATATCGAATTCTTTTGATAAATCGCTAATCGAGTAATTCGCTAAGCTTGCTTTTTTAATCATATTCATTTTTTACGTCAGCTTGTTTAGAAATAAATGTAAATATTAAATTTACTCTACAGGAAGTTTACGTAAACGTAAAGGTGGTTTGCGGTAATTTTTTCATGTTGTCAGATAGCATAGTTAAAAAGTATCTAATCAGGCAGTCTTTTAAATTATCTCTATAATCTGTATTTGAAGTAACTGTAACTAAGACATTACGAATGAGTATAGAAGAATAAAGACTAGTACTAAAGTTTACGTTGGCGTAAACGTCAAATTGAGTTAGTCTATTTAGCTAATAGTAATTTTATTTTACATCATTTCCTTATTTTGGAGAATTTCATGTCTACTAGTGATCCTATTGTAATTGTTTCAGCACTAAGAACCCCTATGGGTGGTTTTAGTGGCTGTTTAGCGAATGTAACAGCACCTGAATTGGGTGCAACCGCAATAAAAGCTGCCGTAGCGCAAGCTGAGTTAGGCTGTGACCAAGTTGATGAAGTGATCATGGGTTGTGTTTTACCCGCAGGTTTAAAGCAAGCCCCAGCAAGACAAGCAGCTATTGCAGCAGATTTAGCATTATCAACGGTTTGTACCACTATCAATAAAGTGTGTGGCTCAGGTATGAAAGCCGCTATGCAAGCACATGACGCTTTACTTGCAGGCTCTATTGAAGTGGCTATTGCCGGTGGTATGGAAAGCATGAGTAATGCACCTTATATTTTACCAAAGGCTAGAGCCGGCATGCGTATGGGACATGGCCAAGTCATTGATCACATGATGCTTGATGGCTTAGAAAATGCTTATGACGGCATTTCTATGGGCTGCTTTGCACAAGAAACCGCAGATGAAACGGGCTTTACTCGTGAGCAAATGGATGAATTTGCTATTCGCTCTTTATCACGCGCTAATGCTGCCATTGAAAACGGTGACTTTAACAATGAAATTGCACCGGTTACGGTAAAAAGTAGACGTGGTGAAACGGTCATTGATACTGATGAACAGCCAGGCAATGCCCGCCCAGACAAAATCCCTGCCTTGCGCGCTGCCTTTAAAAAAGACGGTACCATTACGGCAGCTAATTCTAGCTCAATTTCTGATGGTGCCGCAGCGTTAGTGATGATGAAGTTATCAACGGCAAAAGCACGTGGTTTAACACCGCTTTGTAAAGTAGTCGCGCATGCTACTCATGCACAAAAACCTGCTGAATTTACCGTAGCGCCAGTAGGGGCGATGAACAAATTATTAGATAAAGCGGGTTGGACAAGCAAAGACGTTGATTTATTTGAAATCAATGAAGCTTTTGCCATGGTTACTATGCTTGCTGTTAAAAATATGGATTTAGATATTAACAAGGTCAACATTCACGGTGGTGCATGTGCTTTAGGTCATCCACTAGGTGCGAGTGGTGCTCGTATTATGGTAACGCTTATTCATGCTTTGAAGAACAAAGGTTTATCAAAAGGTGTCGCTTCATTATGTATTGGCGGCGGCGAAGCAACAGCAATTGCTTTAGAGCTTATTTAAGGACTAGGAAGTAGATATGAACTTTGACTTAACTGAAGATCAACAAATGTTCGCTGACACCGCTAAACAATTTAGCGACAGTGAATTATTACCGAATAGCGCTAAATGGGATCAAGAGCATATATTTCCTAAAGAAGTTATCACTCAAGCGGGTGAATTAGGTTTTTGTGCTTTATATACACCAGAAGAAGCGGGTGGACTTAATTTAAGCCGCTTAGACTCATCGATTATTTTCGAACAATTAGCAATGGGCTGTACGGCAACGACAGCCATGATGACTATTCATAATATGGCAACGTGGATGATTGCTACTTGGGGTAAAGATTCACTAAAAGATGCATGGTGCCCATCGCTGGTTACTGGTGAAAAGCTCGCATCTTATTGTTTAACTGAGCCAGGCTCTGGTTCCGATGCAGCATCACTTAGAACATCAGCTAAAAAAGAGGGCGATCATTATATTATTAATGGCTCAAAAGTTTTCATTTCAGGTGCTGGCTCTACAGATATTTTAGTGGTCATGGTACGTACAGGTGAAGCAGGCCCTAAAGGTATATCAGCCTTAGCTATTCCTGCTGATTTAGACGGTATTATCTACGGAAAAGCCGAAGAAAAATTAGGCTGGAACGCACAGCCTACTCGCCAAATAACTTTTGATAGTGTGAAAGTACCCGTCGAAAACTTATTAGGCAATGAAGGCGAAGGCTTTTCAATGGCGATGAAAGGGCTTGATGGCGGCCGTATTAACATAGCAACTTGTTCAATCGGTACTGCGCAGCAAGCACTTAATGTTGCTATGGAATATATGCAAGAGCGTGAGCAGTTTGGTAAACCAATTGCCGCTTTTCAAGGCTTACAATTTAAGTTGGCCGATATGGCAACGGAATTGGTAGCTGCTCGTCAATTGGTACGCTTGGCGGCTTATAAGCTGGATCAAAACGATCCTGAAAAAACCGCTTATTGCGCTATGGCAAAACGTTTTGCTACTGATATTGGTTTTCAAGTATGTGATGCGGCACTGCAAATTCATGGTGGTTATGGCTATATCAAAGAATATCCATTAGAGCGTCACTTTAGAGATGTGCGTGTTCATCAAATTTTAGAAGGCACAAATGAAATCATGCGTGTCATTATTGCTCGTCGTTTATTAACCGAAGGTGCAGGGCAACTTCTGTAACGAGTAATAACTTGCAAGCGCAACTTTTAGTTGCGCTTTTGCTAATTAAAAAGAGAAATAATATGTCTAATTATTCATCACAATGTTTAACAGTAGAAGTAACAGAGCATACTGCTGTTGTTACTTTCAATAACCCACCTGCTCATACGTGGACACAACAAAGCTTGACTGATCTGCGTGATTTGGTTTTAACACTAAATGAAGATAAAAATATTTATGCACTTGTGCTTACTGGTGGTGGAGAAAAGTTCTTTTCAGCTGGGGCTGATCTGAATGTTTTTGCTGATGGCGATAAGAAAGTGGCTAAAGAGATGAGTGATATTTTTGGTCAAGCATTTGAAACTCTCTCTAACTTTCGTGGCGTGTCAATATCGGCTATCAATGGCTATGCCATGGGCGGTGGTTTAGAAGTAGCCTTAGCTTGCGATATTCGTATTGTTGAAGACCATGCGGTGATGGCATTGCCTGAAGCAACAGTTGGATTATTACCATGCGCTGGAGGCACACAAAACTTAGCACTCTTAGTAGGAGAAGGCTGGACTAAGCGCATGATTTTATGTGGCGAACGTGTCGATGCTCAGTGTGCATTACAAATTGGTTTAGCCGAAGAAGTGGTTGCTAAAGGTGAGGGGAAATCAGCAGCAATTGCTTTAGCAGCGAAAGTTGCCAAGCAAAGTCCTGTCGCTGTTTCAGCGTGTAAAACACTGATTCAAAAAAATAGAGTAATGCCCATAGCGCAAGCACTACCACAAGAGCGTCAAGCATTTATCGATCTATTTGACTCTCTCGATCAAAAAGAAGGGGTTCAGGCATTCTTAGAGAAGCGTAAACCTGTGTGGCTGAATAAGTAGTTGAAAATAAATAGCTAATAAATATATAGCGGCAGTGTTAATGCCCGAAAAAGTAGGATTTTATATGACTCAAGTAGTGACTTTTCAAGAGTTAGACTGTGCAAATGGTAAAAAAATTGCTGTTGCCACATTAAACTCTCCCCGCTCGTTAAATGCCTTAAGTGGTGAAATGATAGATTTACTCTATCCAAAGCTTACCGCGTGGCAACAACAAGATGATATCGCTGCTGTTTTTTTACAAGGCGAAGGTGAGAAAGCGTTTTGTGCCGGTGGTGATATTGTCCACATGTACAATGAAATGAAGAAATACAAAGGCGAATTTGCACCAGGCATTGAAGAATACTTTACCAAAGAGTATCAACTTGACTATCTCATTCATACGTTTAATAAGCCATTTATTGTGTGGGGGAACGGTATTGTGATGGGCGGAGGTCTAGGCATGATGGTTGGTGGCAGTCATCGCGTGGTCACAGAAAATTCACGTATAGCTATGCCTGAAATCAGTATTGGCCTATACCCTGACGTTGGCGGCAGCTACTTTTTAAATCGCATGCCTGATAACTGCGGTTTATTCTTAGGGCTAACAGGAGCATCCATTAATTCTGCAGATGCTAAATATTGTCACCTAGCCGATCATTTTGTTGCTAATGAAAAGAAGGAAACTTTTATTGAGCAGTTAATTCAACTGGATTGGCAAGATGAAGCTGCGTTTAATCACGAAAAGCTTTCATCGTTATTACTGAGCTTTGAACAAGACTCAACCGAACTAGTACCTGAAACCAAACTTGTTGAGCATAAAGCATTAATTGAACAAGTAACCGGTTTTGACAACCTTAACGATATAGTCGGGGCAATTTTAGCCGCTGACTGTGAAGATAAATGGTTTATTCGAGCACAAAAATCTCTAAAACACGGCAGTGCTTTAAGTGCTTCTTTAGCCTACCAGCAATTACAATTTGGTGAGTCGTTATCGTTAGCTGATTGTTTTCGAATGGAGCTAAACTTATCAGTGAAATCAGGTCAGTTTGGTGAATTTGTAGAAGGGGTTAGAGCACTATTAATTGACAAAGATAATGCGCCCAAGTGGCATTTTGACTCAATAGCAGCGGTTGATAAAAAGGTTATTGACTGGTTTTTTGCCTCCAAATGGACTGCAGAGCAACATCCATTAGTTTGTTTAGGCAATTAAGTAGTTTTTATTATTTGAATTCAATCGTTTTTTAATTACTAGATTAAAGAACTTTTTTAAAATTTATAAGGAAAGAATAATGGCAAATATCGCATTTATTGGTTTAGGTAATATGGGTGGCCCAATGGCCATTAATTTAGTTAAAGCAGGACATAAGGTTTGTGTTTTTGATTTATCAGAAACTGCAGTCGCACAAGTCGTTGAACAAGGTGCTAGTACAAAAGCAAATGCTATTGAGTGTGTTAAAGGGGCAGAGTTTATCATCTCTATGTTACCCGCTGGTAAGCATGTTGATGGTGTTTATTTATCACCTGAAACAGGCCTGATCCACCATATAGCGAAAGGAAGTGTTGTTATCGACTCTTCGACTATCGATGCAACTACTTCACGTAAAGTGGCTGCAGCATTAGCTGAACAAGGTATTAATTTTGTAGATGCACCTGTGTCAGGGGGCGTTGGTGGTGCTATTGCTGGAACACTAAGCTTTATGGTGGGTGGTAGTAATGATGAATTCACCCAAGTAGAGCCTATTTTAAATGCTATGGGCAAAAATATCTTTCATGCCGGCGAACATGGTGCAGGCCAAATCGCCAAAGTATGTAATAACATGTTGTTGTCGGTATTAATGGTTGGCACGAGTGAAGCGCTGCAACTTGGCTTAGCAAATGGTCTCGATGCGAAAGTGCTATCAAATATCATGAGTAAAAGCTCTGGTAGTAATTGGACATTAGATGTTTATAACCCATGTCCTGATGTGATGGAGAATGTACCTTCATCAAATAATTACCAAGGTGGTTTTATGGTAGATCTAATGGCAAAAGATTTGGGATTAGCCATGGATACAGCGGTTAGTAGCCAATCATCAACACCTATGGGCGCATTAGCGCGTAGTTTATATGCTATGCATGCAGGTGCAGGAAATGGTGATAAAGACTTTTCCAGTATTTTTAACCTTTTCAATAAATAATTGTACGAGTGAAATATGAATTTAGAAAATAAAACTATCGTAATCACAGGCGGTGGCCAAGGTCTTGGTCGCACTATGGCCATTCGTTTTGCTGAAAGTGGTGCTAACATCGCTTTAATTGACTTAAATGAAGAGCAATTACAAGAAACAGTTAAGCTGGTTGAAGCATATGGCACTACAGCTAGATATTATTTAGCCAATGTCAGTGATGAAGCTCAAGTTGAACGAACCTTTAAACAGATTAATGATGACTTTAATGGTATCGATGGTTTGATCAACAATGCCGGCATTTTACGTGATGGCATGTTTGTTAAAGCTAAAGACGGCGTAGTAAGTAAAAAAATGTCACTGGCACAGTTTCAATCTGTTATTGATGTTAACTTAACCGGCGTGTTTTTATGTGGTAGAGAAGCTGCGGTTCATATGATCGAGTCGGGTAGCCAAGGTGTTATCGTTAATATGTCATCGATAGCGCGCGGTGGGAATATGGGACAAACCAACTATTCAGCGGCTAAAGCGGGTGTCGTCGCAATGACTACAACATGGGCGCGAGAGTTAGGACGCCACGGTATTCGCGTTGGCGCAATAGCACCAGGCGTTATTCGTACAGCGATGACAGATGCGATGAAGCCTGAAATGCGCGATCGGTTAGAGAAGATGAAACCCGTTGGACGTCTAGGTGAAGCAGACGAAATAGCGCATACGGCCAAATATATTTTTGAAAATGAGTTTTTCACCGGAAGAGTTGTAGAAATTGATGGCGGTTTGGCAATGTAAGCCGCATTTTAAAATAATAATCGCATCTTTTTTGTTTTAATTGTGCAAGCTTTGAACACTTGAACTAAAATTGACGAGTAAAGTGAAAAAAGATGCTTTTTATGCTTGACCTGAAAAAAGAACTCTATACAATGCGCATCCAGTTCCAAGGGGTTGAGGCAAAAACCTTAACCAAGTGGACGTTTTGATAAGTTATCTCATTTGTTTAGTCTCGAATTAGCTAACTTAACGTTTTAGAATAAAGATTTCAGAATGGTTAACTTATTTTGAAAAACTTAAAATAAAATGTTGACATTAAAACACAGGCGCGTAGAATGCGCATCTCGCTTCGGGCAAGGCCTGTAGCGATGAAGTAAAGCGAATGAGATTTTACTTCTGATATCTCAATGAGATATTGTTCTTTAACAATTAGTTATCATGCAATTTGTGTGGATACTCACATTAACTTGTTTTTACA
>JAPHTO010000103.1 GCA_026196955.1 Colwellia sp.
AACTTGCCATTTCCATCAATGACTGGGCCACCAATTTGCTTAGTTTTCAAAAAGCGTAATGATGCTTCCTCCACCGCCATGTCAGCAGTAAATGTCACTGGGTAGTGATTCATATATTCTTGTATTTTTAGAGACTCCATCACAGTTCCTTAAGCATTAGACAAAAAAAAGAGCTATCTATACTTTCAATGTAGATAACTCTTTAGCAAAACACCAATTTTTCATGCATTTATCTAAATTTTTTTTAAATACATAGCAAGGAGCGTTAATAACCAATTAAAGTACGAATTCTTGATATCAAGGCGATACCTTCCGATACCGATAAACCATCTTCTGTTAACTCATTTTTACCCGTTACCCCATCAACGCTGCCTAACTTAGCAATATATTTTAAACTTGTCTCTGGGCAAGCATCGGCTAATAAATCATGCTTGGACCATAAACTTAAAAAAGCTAGCAATCCATAAACGCCCCAATTAGAAACGTCAGCAATAATAAGTTCATCACATTCTGTAACCGAAGGAATGATATTTAGCTTGGCTAAAAAACCTTTAACATTTCCCATACCTATTTCATTGCCCCCATCACCTATAGCGAGTGTTGGGCAACTAGCTTGCGTTATAAAATGATCAAAACAGGCAACACGAGCACTGATGTCTTCGCCACGCATATTGTAATAACAACCATTTTCAGCAAGCCCTGGGGTTTCAATTGAAATAATGGCGTCAGGTTGATAATGCGCTAATGCTTGCTTTGCTTCTGCTAAGCCCTCTTCGGCCAAGCCTGTACTAATAACACAGGTGCGATAATCATGTTGAAATGCATCTGCCATAGACTTACCACATACTAACACGGGTGTTGCGCCTAATACTTCTAACGCGCTATATAAAACCATTGCCCCAACCGGACCGTCTGTTTCAAAGGTGTTAGCCACAGGAAAACCTGTGCCAATTAACACTGTTCCTTTAATATCGCGAAGTACTTTCGCACCGCGTATGCAATAACCTGCCATTAACTCTGGCTGTAAGTCCTTCATTCCGCGCAAGTTGCGCTCAACTAACATAGCTTCGATTTGTTTGCTGAGCGCTTGCTCATTAATCATATTTTTCTCATCTGGTGTTAACACTATTATTAATCACACTTAACCAGTGCCGTTCGATTGAAGCGACTTAGCGCCAAATGATATAAATTATGGGCTTTATCCATACTGATGGGCTCAAAATGTACTTTTGCGCCTTGGCTTAACTGTCCCAATTTTGCAGTATCTAATGATATAACAGCGCCAATTTTTGGATAACCACCTATAGTTTGCCTATCATTCATTAACACAATAGGCTGACCATCGGCCGGAATTTGTACTGCGCCATGGCAAATCCCTTCTGATAAGATACCATCAATATCACATTTAATAGCATGCCCTTCAAGACGATACCCCATGCGGTCAAAACTTTTGCTTACGGTATATTCACTAGAGAAAAAGAGCCGCTGTTGCTGCGATGAAAAATAATGTTGCTGATAACTTGGTATGGTACGTAACACGAGTTCTTGTTCATAGCTTGGCCAAAAGCACTCAGGTAACAGTAAATTTTGCTTACCCTTTATACTAGCACTTTGACAGGCAAGAATATCACCTTGTGCTAACTTATCTCCAGCGAGACCGCCTATTTGCTCACGACAAACGGTTGCTGTGCTGCCAAAGCTTTCGTTGATAGTAAAGCCACCGACAACTGCAACATAACAACGAACACCCGCACTGGCAAAACCTAGCTCAATAAGATCGCCTGCTTTTACTTTATGGCTACGCCATAAGGCTTTAGCTGCACCATTTATAGTTAATGGCATATTAGCACCCGTTATGGCGATAACAGTATCAACTTGAGCAATGAGCGAGAAACCACCTATGCTTACTTCAATTGTACTTACATCCAGATCATTGGCGCACAAACGATTTGCCCAATGAAAAGCACTTTTATCTATAGGGCCGCCATTGGTTAAGCCGATATTAAAAGCGCCAAAGCGTCCAGCATCTTGAATAAGGCTTAATATGCCAGGGTGTTTTACTAAAAACCCAATTGCTATTGTCATTTCACCTCTCTACCTTCAACAGATAAAACGCCACCTAAAGCGATAAACTCAGTTTTAGTAATTTCTTTAAACTTAACTTTATCACCCACTTGCACAGGCATCACTGGCTCAGCGCTCGCATCAAACATATCCATAGGACATAGGCCTATAATATTCCAGCCCCCGGGAGAAACACTTGGATAAACAGCCGTTTGCCTATCAGCAATAGCAACAGCGCCTTTGGGCACTTTTAAGCGAGGCGAGCTTAATCGAGGCGTGGCAATACGTTTGTCAATCTCACCTAAATAAGCAAACCCCGGCGCAAAGCCAATAGCATAAACACGGTATTCTTGGGCTTGATGAATTTCAATGACTTGAGAAATGCTAAGCTCAGCTTGCTTGGCAATGTTGGCTAAGTCGGGGCCAGACTCTGGTGAATAGTAAACAGGTAATTCAACAACCTTAGCTGTATTAGTTTTTTCAGCAACGAAAGCTTCAGAGCTGTTACTTGAAAAGTTCTTTAATACGGTTCGTAATTGACTGCGAACTTGGTGATGATCATTATCCAACAAATTAAACATCACCATAATTGAGGCATATGAAGGCACTAGGTCAATAATAATGTCAGCCATATGCTGACGAATAAGTTGTTCAGCTTGTTGCACATGAGCTGAAACTTCGGCACTCGCTTGCTCACCAAAATAAATCATAAGCGAATTTTCACCCGCGATGGCAATTTTAGCTCTTTCAAGTAGTGATATTGACATTAACCAATTAGCTCCCTGATTGCTTCAATAGCCTGTACACCCTCAATATTGTCACCATGAACACACAAGCTGTCAGCAGCTAAGTTGAGCGTATTGCCACTAATGGTGGTTACACTGCCATGCTCTTTTAATTGCTTAACTTGGGCAAGCATTTTTTCTCTATTGTGCACAGCCCCTTCTTGAGTTCGAGATAATAACTTACCGTCATCGTCATAGCATCTATCGGCAAAAGCCTCACTAAGAATGTCAATATTAAATATTTTCGCTTGCGCTTTATGCTCATCAATATACGGGGTAGCTTGAAGCATTAATTTGAGTGGTTTATGGTAACTTGAAAGCGCAACGAGTATGGCTTCTCGTACATTGGCTTTTGCCATCATGTCATTATACAAAGCGCCATGTGGTTTAACATATTCTAACGCTACGCCTAACGATTTTGCCACGCCATCAATGGCTGCTACTTGGTATTTTACCATGGCGATAATTTCTTCTTGTGAGCAATTTAAAGAACGACGACCAAAACCGACCAGATCAGGATAACCAGGGTGCGCGCCAACACTGACTTGGTGCTTTTTAGCTAGCTCAAGCGTTTTTTGCATAACTAAGGGATCGCCACCATGAAAGCCACAAGCTATGTTGGCTTGGTCAATATGTGGCATAACTTGCGCATCTAATCCCATAGTCCAACAACCAAAGCTTTCACCTAAATCACAATTTAATTTCATTTATATTCCTTAAATCAATACCTTCACTAAGCACCTTAACTAGACAGAATGAATTGCTATTGTGCTTATAAAATTGCCAAGCTTGAGTTACTTATATCGGTCACTAACATTTTTCCTGGACTGTGAGTAATACAAAATGGCGGTTTTGTTTGTGCTAATACCAATTGTGGTGTTACGCCGCATGCCCAAAACACAGGCACTTCATGTGCTTTTATCGTTACTGCATCGCCATAATCAGGGCTGTCTATATTCTCAATACCTATATGCTCAGGTGAGCCAAAATGAATTGGTGCACCATGCACGGCAGGAAACCGGCTACAAATTTGAATAGCACGAATAGCATCTTTTGCTAGCATAGGCCTCATACTCACCACAGTATCACCACTAAAGCGCCCTGCACGTTTACAAGCAATATTTGTGTGATACATAGGTACATTTTTGTTCTCGGTTATATTTCTAATTTCTAGGCCATCAGCAATAAGCGCTTCTTCAAAGGAAAAAGAGCAACCTAAAATAAAAGTCACTAAATCCTCTCGCCACAAAGACTTTATATCGGTTGGCTCTTGCGTGAGGTTACCCTGTTCAAATAAGCGATAGCCGGGCACATCAGTACGAATATCAATATCCTGACCTAACTCAGGTAATGTAAAATCGCCAGCATTGGCTGACATAGCGATTAATGGGCAAGGTTTAGGGTTGAGTTGACAAAATTGTAAAAAATCACCTGCCCAATCTTTTGGCAAAATGACAACATTTCCTTGTACATACCCTGAAGCATATCCAGACGTGTTGCAGGTAAACTCACCTTGGCGAATTAACTGTCGGAGCTGATACGCATTAACTTGAGATGAGAGCGTGTTAGCATCACTTGGTGTCATATATGCTCCATTTGATAAATAATGACTATGCTTTAAATAGCTACACGTACTGCTTAAATATATTTAAAAGCATGGACTTATCTAGATATTCTTCAGACAGTTTTATTGATTAATTATAGGTTAACAATAAGGCAAGGTCATTAAATATTAAAGGTTAACACGCAATCATGAGCAACATGTAAAAGTGGTTGGTGAGTATTGCTTTGTGTTATACGATATATAAAGTCAAATAAAAATAAAGCATTATTATCCATGCCCTTAAGCTGTTCCTGCAACAAGTGCTAGAATCAGGTCACCTTAATCAGGGCTTAACATTGGTTTTGTAAAGAGAGCTTCAATGAAAAAAAATTTACTATTTCTCACTTTAATACTCATTTCACCTGCAACGATTGCCGCTAAGCTGACGGTTGAAGAATTACGTATAGAAAAAGCTGAAAAAGCGATGCCTGACGTGATGAAAGTGTTTGATCGCCAGTTATTAAACTTTACAGAGCAATGGCAAAGGGCCGATAAATTTGACCAAGCTAGAGATGCTGTCATTTCTCACGGTGAAAATTTATGGCGTGATGCCAAACAACAAATTGCTGAGGCAAATAGTTTCGATGATCGGCCATTGTTTTGGGCAAGACTAAAATTTTCTAAAGCAATACGCACGCTTGATCCTCGTTTTAAATTATCAGCTGTTGAGCGTGAGAGCTTATTACACTTACTTGAAGAAAGCTCTCGCGGTAGAACCGACTTAACGTACCGTACCAATTCAAACAAGCGTATATTAATCACTGGTTTTGACCCCTTCTTACTTGATCGTCATATTGATCAGTCTAACCCTTCCGGTGTTGCAGCCATGCTGCTAGATGGTCAAGTTATTAGTTATAAAGGTATTACTGCTGAGATAAATACTGTCATGGTTCCTGTTAGATATATTGACTTTGATCAAGGCATTATTGAAGACTTATTAGCGCCCTATTACGCGCTCAATAATGTCGATATGATCATCACAATTAGTATGGGACGAAAAGACTTTGATCTTGAACATTTCCCGGGCAAAAGACGTAGTGTTACTTTTCCTGACAACCTGAATGTCTCCTCTGGTGGAGATAAAACGTCACCGATTATTTCAAAATTGAACAAAGAGCTGTTACCTGGCGCAGAGTTTGTTGAATTTAGTTTGCCTTATCAAGCAATGCAAAAGGCTAAAGGTGATTATAAGATTAATGATAACCGCAAAGTTGTGACGCTAGCTAAAGCTATGGAGCCCAATTCGTTGACTGAATTAGCAGGCAAAATTGCAGTATCTGGCTCTGGTGGCGGCTATTTATCGAATGAAATTTCATATCGCAGTATTCGCCTACGTGATCAACTCAATTCCTCCATACCCACAGGACATATTCACACACCAAGAATAAAACAATTTGAGCCTGAGATAGAAAAGAAAATAGTTGAGCAAATTAAAGGCATGTTACAACAGTCATTAAGTGACATTTAGTTAGCTTAACCTGCCTATTTTGGCTCATAAGCATAAAAGCGACATTAAAAACAAAAACGGTGCTCAGCACCGTTTTCAAATTTATAAACCTTTAAACCCACATTATGGATTTTTCGCCAATAAATTTTCATTAATCCTGACTTTTTGACCATCTTGTAATCGCTCTCCACCACGAACAATCACATTATCAGTGAGTGATAATTCACCCGTTACTGAGATCCAATCTCCCACGCCTTGGCCCACTCTTACATTCACTTTATTTGCTTTAGTTTGCGCATCAACACTGAGTACGTAGGTTTCATTTTCACGAAGCACTAAGGCATCACGAGGTACTAACAGTGCTTTTTCAGGTTGTTGTTTAGGCAAAGAAACCATCACGGCACTGCCAGCTAAAAGATCAATATTATTGGCAGTTAACCGCACATCAAAGGTTCTTGATGCCTGAACACCTGCTTTACTCCATGTTCTAATAGGCAGTTGTAAAAGTTGGTTTTGCCATTTGACCATCACCATGGCATTTTTTTGAAGATAAGGCGCTATATTTATAGGAGCAGCAATTTTAATGTCTAAATTTTTTGTGTCCACTAATTGTACTAACGGCCTAGCAATAGAAATTAGCTCCCCAACATTAGCAAATCGCTCACTAACATGACCACTAAAAGGAGCGACAACACGTGTCTTTTCTAATGCTAATTTCGTTTGCTCAACTTCAGCTTTTAATGCCACAACCTTATTGATCGCAATGGTTAAGTCTTTATTGGTACGTTCGTATTCACTTAACGCCGAGTTATTCTTTTCTCTTAGCTTACCAATGCGTTTTTTCTGACTAGTAAAGTAGTCTACATCCGCTTGATACTGCTTTATTTGTGCTTGTTGTTGGGCTAATTGCAAGGTTAAATGTCTATCATCAAGCTGTGCTAATAATTGACCTTTTTCTACCTCTGAGCCAACATCCTCTATCCACAACAACTGCCCTGTTTGCTCAGCTGATATTGGCGCATTCATTCGACTGATCACATTAGCAGGCAACCAAATACTTGGCTTTACTTCCTGCTCTTTAACCATTTCGACACTAACCAGCTGTGCTGGCTGCTCAGCAAGCGCCCAAAAACTTATTGTTGAGCATGTGATAACACTCAGTGCTACTAACTGTTTTTTAATCTGTTTAATCATAATAATTCCCTAATAAACTTAATAAGCGCTTGGCTAAAGCTTCACTCTAACCGTTGGCAATTGGTGTAATGGCGCAGCTAAACTTGGCTCTGAACGCTTACTGTTAATAAAATCTTTTTTGGCAAGCCTCAGCAAACAAGGCAGTAACACTATGGTGAACAAGGTACTAAATGCTAACCCTCCAACAATAACAGCTGCCAAGCCACGGTAAATAACACTACCTGCACCAGGCATTAATAACAGAGGTAACATGCCGAAGAAGCTCGTGGCAGTACTCATAAAAATGGGGCGCAAACGCAAGCCTAATGCCTGCTCTATTGCTTGTGATCTTGCTAATCCTTGTTGTTGACCAAGGCGAGTTTGATGTACCAGTAAAATGGCATTATTCACTACTAAGCCCAGCAAAATAATAAAACCTATCATGGTCAGTAAATCGAGAGGCTGAAAGACGATCAAATTAAGCAGTTGTAGCGCTAGTATGCCGCCTACGGTAGCAAGCGGAATGGTGATCACGACGAGCAAACTGTCTTTTACTGAGCGAAACAATGCCGCCATCAATAAAAACAGAACGATCAAAGCAAATGCAAAGTTCTCGCTCATCACTTTTATCGCCTTGGCGAGTTGATCGGCACTGCCACCATATAAAATACTGCCATCATCAGGCATTATTTCACGTAATTTAGGCTCTACTTCAGTTTGTAATATGGCAATCGTTTCTTCTAGCGACCAACCTTGGGGCGGATTGATATTTAAACTTATCGTGCGATTACCATCAATTCTTGTTAAACGACTAGGCCCAACGGTGCGGTTGATTTCAACGAAGTTTGATAACTGCGTTAGTTGATTAATCCCTGTATTACTATTGCCCACTATTAAGGGGACATCGGCAAGATTATCGGGATCATTCCACCCTTCTGCGCGTAAAATCATATCTAAGCGCTTGCTGCCATTAAAGTACTCACCAACAAATAAACCATCCCCTAAGGTTCTCACCACACGACCTAAATCACGACGATTCCAGCCTTGTTCGATGATATTACGATCATTAGGTGTTAACCGTATTTCTGGCTCTGCCATTTCTAAGCCGGGGTTTGCGTTAACATTGGCGCCCTCAATAGCCTCTGTTACCCAAGTCATCCCTTGACGTGCAACCTTCTGCAAAGCCCTAGTATCTTTTGATTGCAAATGCAGTTGTACTTGCCTGCCACCACCAAAACCACCAAATAAATTACCTTGACGAGCAAAAGCACGCGTATCAGGTAAGTCCACTAAAATTTCATTGCTGACAATATCTAATAGCTCATCAACACGTGATTGATCTTTTACTCTTACGCCCAAACTTCCCCCAAAAGGACCACTAAATAAATAGTAGTTTTTCAGTGCCGGCTCCTTAGTTCCATCCATGTAAGGTTTTAACCGAGCAACTATTGGTTTTATCACTTCTTGTTCAATGGTGTTGATATTAGCGCCCGGAGGAAACTGCAAATTAGCATCTATAGCATCACGTTTGACAGGCGGTAAGTAATCCAGTTTTGGCATGGCAATAACCGTGATAACAATAGGCAGGATCAACAGACTTCCTGCTAGTGATAAACGCTTAAATCGGCTATTGGTGATCTTCATGACAAACCTTGTGATACGTTGCCAAACTTTCTCATTTGGATCAGCGATAAGCGTTTTACCATTCTCTTGTTGTTTTAAGAAGTGTTTAGCCAGCACAGGTAAAAGCACAACCGCGACAATAAGTGATACTGAAACGGCAATGGCGATAGTCAGTGCTAAATCACCAAATAATTGCCCCTCAATATCTTTTAAGAAAAATACTGGTAAGAAAATAGCAACCGTTGTTGCCGTTGAAGCAAGCAGCGCTCCCCATACTTGCTCTGCACCCTGCGCGGCACTTTTATGTTCATCTAATCCTTTATCTCGCATGCGCAAAATGTTTTCTAGCACAACAATGGCCGCATCTAATACCATACCCACGGCAAAAGCTAAGCCCGCTAAAGAAATAACATTTAACGAGCGCCCTGTTATTTCTAAAACAATAAAGGTGCTTAGTAAACTAACGGGGATGGCCGTGGCAATAATTAATGTTGCTCGCATTCGGCGGATAAAAAACCACAACACAGATAAAGATAAAATAATACCAGCGAATAAATTACTCGTGACTAAGTTGATCGCGCGATAGATAAACACCGAAGCATCGAAGGATTGCACCATCACTAATTTTTTATCGTACAATAGATCTTTATTAAGCTTTTCAACCTCAGCTTTTACGCGATTTAATGTTGCTAAAACATTAGCGCCATTCGCTCTGTCTATACGCATCGAAAATGCAGGATTACCATTTTGTACCGCGAGGTTTTGCCTATCATTTCGTTTAACTTCAACCGTGGCGATATCGCTCAAGCGAATATTACGACCATTGCGTGATGCCAACATGAGTTGAGAGAGCTCTTCTATCTGGTACTTTCCATTATATCGTAGGGTATATTGACGCCTACCTACATCAACAAAACCGCCAGAAACATCATCGGTTGCTGCAACAAGCGAAATTAAATCCGTTATTTTAATTCCATACTCGGCCGCTTTGTTTGGATCGTAGCGAATTTGCAACTGCTCACGATTTTGTTGCGTAAAGGTTTGTACGCTAGACACGCCTTCAATCGCTTCAATTCGTGGGCGAATAGTATCATTGGTAAAATCCATATAATCGGCAATATCTTTATCATTACCCGGCAGTGCTTGTAAGAAAAACCACGTTAATGCGGGGGTGTTACCGCCAAAGCCTCCCAACATTATCCGTGGAGGTCGAGCATCTCTGGGTAAGTTAGCAACTCTAGTCATCCTTGAAATGACTTCAATCAGGGTTTGTTCCATATTGGTATCAACACCAAACTCTAAATTGATAAAAGCCGCCCCTCTATTGGCAAAAGCATTCATTGAAGTTAATCCCGGAATACCTCGCAATACTTGCTCTTGTGGCTCAATAATTTCAGACTCTATTTCTTTAGGAGATGCTGCACGCCAAAAAGTTTGAATTGCGATACGAGGGCGTTCAATATCAGGAAAAAGCTGCACCGGTAGCTTAAACAAGCTAAGCGTGCCTACTAGCAAGATGAGTGCTACACCAACAGCAACCGCAGCAGGACTTGTTAAAGCACTTTGAGTTAGTTTCATTTTTCTTCCATCATCAAAAAAACATTAATTAACACTAAAAATACATTCAGATGACAATTAAGAAAGGTGTGTTGCGCTTAACCGATGTTAAAACACGATGAATCACTAACATGAAATTGTTTGCAATGCTCAGACATAATTAGACATATTTAAGCGTCTTCGTTTATTTTGGCTAACAAACTGAAAATAAAATGAAATACCACTACCAAATTTTATAGAGTTTTCTATACTAGCTATTACATAAATCAATAACTTATAAGTATTGCCTCATGGAAAATGTTGATCATTTCATTAATATCGGTATGACACTCTCAACAGAAAAAAATCATCACGCATTACTTGAGAAAATCCTCAAAAGCGCAATGGAACTTGCCAATTCAGATGCAGGCACTATTTACGCCGTAACAGATCAACAGCAGTTGGCTTTTAATACGGTTATCAATACCAGTCTTAACATTCATTTAGGTGGAACGAGTGGCAATGCCATTGATTTTCCAAACATTGATATTTACACCAATGGTGAAGTTAATTCATACGCCATGGCTGCTATCGCAGCAGCTACAGGTGAAATAATTAACGTAGAAGATGTTGATGAATGCAAAAACTATGATTTAAGTGCCGCAAAAGCTATGGATATGCGAATGGGTTATCGGACAGACTCTGTGTTAACCATTCCAATGACGGATCATCAAGGAGAGTTAAACGGTGTTATCCAACTTATCAATGCCGCTGACGAGCAAGGAAATATCATTGAATTTTCAGCGGATATTGTCAGAACGGCCAAATCATTAACCTCCTTTGCCGCCGTGATTTTAACGAATAAACAATTAGTGGTAGAAATGGAAAACTTGTTTTCTGCATTTTCTAAACTTATTGCCTCGGCAATAGATAAAAAATCTCCTTATACCGGTAGCCATTGTCGTCGCGTACCTGAAATTACTATGCAACTTGCTAATGCGTGTCACCAAGTACAACATGGGCCTTTAGCAACCTTCTCTATGGATAAAGAAGACTTTCATGAGTTGAGTGTAGCGGCTTGGCTACACGATTGCGGTAAAGTGGCAACACCTGAGTACATCATGGACAAAGCTAAAAAGCTTGAAACTATTTTTGATCGGATTGAGTTGGTAAATGCCCGTTTTGAAATTGCCGCACGCGATATTACTTACTCAACAACACTAACAGATAATGAAAAGTTGCTGCAATTAAAAATGCTGTCAAGTGATCGAGAGTTTATTGTGAGTGCCAATACTGGCGGTGAGTTTTTTGACGATGAAAAAATCGAACGTGTTTATCAAATAGCTAAGCACTATAAAATAGTTATCAATGGTGAAACTCAATCCGTGATAAATGATGATGAAGTGCTTAATCTCATTACCAAGCGAGGCACTCTTAATAACAAAGAAAGACAAATAATTAATGATCATATGAAAGTTACTGTTGAAATGCTTGAGTCTATGCCTTTTCCTAAACATTTACGAAACGTCCCCGAATATGCTTGTGGTCATCACGAAAAAATGGATGGCACCGGTTACCCAAAAGGATTAAAGCGCGATCAAATGTCGATACAAGCGCGGATAATGGCTATCGCAGATATTTTTGAGGCATTAACATCAAGTGATAGGCCTTATAAAGAGCCTAAAACCTTATCTGAAACATTAAAAATTATGGGCTATATGAAACTAGACAATCACATTGATCCTGATTTATTTGATGTTTTTATTGAACAAAAGATCTATTTATCCTTTGCTGAAACTTTTTTACTGCCAGCACAAATTGATCAGGTAGACTCAGAAAAAATCCCTGGATATCAATCAAGTAACACTAATATAGAATAATTTTAAAATCAGAATTAATTTTATAGCAAATTAAGCGCTATAAATTAATGTTAAAAAAAGCTACATTAGCTTTGGTTCTTCAAATAAAAAAACATTTATGCCACACCTATTATTCTTATTTTTTTCAATGACTAGCTTTAGTCTTCATGCTAATCACATGAGCACTGAAGAAATAAATAAAATTGAAACAATATGCCAACAATCAACACCACAATGTTTAGCGTTATTAGAGGTAGGATTAAACGACAGCCAAGAATACTCTAGGCAATGGTATCGGTTTAAACAATTAAGATTAGTGGCATTATTTGAATTACAAAGACTCGAGCTATTACAGCAAGAGATAAATCAATGGTTAGTGGCTATTGGTGAGCCTAATAATGATATTCCGCCTAGCTTTGCTGTGTATATTTATATATATCATGCGAAGTTGTTAGTTGGTATTGCTGACGACAAAGAGGTTAACCTTTATTTAAATAAAGCCGTTAACTTGCTTAGCGACATAAATAGTAAACTCCCATCACCACTACGATTGATAGAAATTGCCAACTTGCAAATATCAATGCATGAATTTGAAAAAGCTAAACTCACTTTGCTAAGTTTAGAGAGCAAATTTAAAGAACGTCATAATCCTATTTTCAAGCAAGAGCTATACGCAAATTTAGGCCATATTGCTTGGCAGCAAGACGATAAAAATTTACATATTGAATATCGCCAAAAGTCACTAAAATGGGCTTTAGAAGCACCAAACACCCAACAAAAATCGGTAGCTCATATTAATCTCGCTTTTGCCTACCAAAAGGCCGAATTATTTAAAGATGCAGAAATTAATTATCGCGCTTCACTTAAGTTTGCTGAGTTAATCGATGATGATAGAACATGTGAAAGTGCACGATTGCGCTTACTTGAAGTCGTTTATTTGCAGGATAAAATTGAGCAAGCTAAAAGCTTATTTAATAATTTTCCGCGCGATTTTGAAAGTCAGATAACAACTAAGCATAACCAAGTCTTGTATCAAGAGTTAAAAGCTAAACTTGTTAACTAATGAGTTTTAGACTTTTCGTCTCATAATCACAAGCCTTGCTTTTTCAGTATGTTCGATAGCTAAATCGACAAATAACGCAAAAAAGTTTAGCTTTTAACTTTCTATCAACAATTAACTTGTGTTGAATCAAAGTTATTGTTTTAATTCTTTTTATAATATTCAGTAGTCTCCTTTAGAATAATTTTATGAATCATCAACTACTCGTTTTTCTAAAAGCATTATTAGGTAGCTGCAAAGATTTGCTGCCGATTATTCTCGTTATTGCATTTTTTCAATTTGCCGTACTGCAACAACCTATGCCTAATATTGGCGATATTTTAATTGGCTTAATGCTCGTTGTACTCGGTTTAACTTTTTTTATTTATGGTTTAGAGATGGGTCTATTTCCCATTGGCGAATCAATGGCGCAAGCATTCGCCAAAAAAGGCAGTATTAGTTGGCTACTAACTTTTGCTTTTTGTTTAGGGTTCGGTACTACCGTAGCAGAGCCATCATTAATTGCTGTTGCAGATGAAGCAGCCATTGTAGCTGCGGCTGGCGGCATTATTACTGACACGCTAGAATCACAACATTCTTATGCTGACGGATTACGTTTTACCGTTGCCTTTGCCGTAGGCCTTGCCATTGTTATTGGTGTATTACGCATAATTCGTGGTTGGCCTATACAATATTTAATTTTAGGTGGTTATGTTGTTGTTGTACTAATGACAATAATCGCCCCAAGCTGGATTATTGGTATTGCCTACGATTCAGGTGGCGTTACCACGTCAACCATTACCGTTCCTTTAGTAACGGCGCTAGGGGTTGGTTTAGCCTCTGCAATAAAAGGTAGAAACCCCATGATTGACGGGTTTGGTTTAATTGCCTTTGCTTCATTAACACCAATGATTTTTGTGATGATATACGGCATGGTGATCAGTTGATGAGTTTATTTTTAGAGTTTTTAGCCACCTTAAAAGAGACAGTTGTTGATGTTTTACCTATTTTATCAATCATTTTAGGCTTTCAACTGCTAGTTATTCGCAAGCCTATTCCTAATATTAAACAAGTGGGTTTCGGTTTTATTTATGTACTAATTGGTTTAGCCTTATTTTTACTCGGCTTGGAAAAAGCATTATTTCCGCTAGGAAAAATGATGGCGGAGCAATTAACCGCCCCCGAATTTATTCAAGCTGGCGAGCAGGTTTTAACAAGCATACATTGGTCAGATTATAAGTGGGTATACATTTTTGCCGCGGCAATCGGTTTTAGTACCACAATTGCTGAGCCTTCACTCATTGCTGTAGCAATTAAGGCTGAAGAAGTTTCTGGTGGCGCAATTAATGCTAACAGCCTGAGAATTTCAGTTGCCATTGGCGTTGCCATTGGTATCGCACTAGGAAGTTACCGCATCGTTGTTGGTCACCCTATTCATTATTATATAATTGCTGGCTATATTGTTGTGGTGATTCAAACGTTTTATTGCCCTAAATTAATTGTGCCTTTAGCTTATGACTCAGGTGGGGTAACAACATCAACAGTAACGGTTCCTTTGGTTGCGGCTTTAGGTTTAGGGTTAGCCAGCACAATTCCAGGGCGTAGTCCGCTAATTGACGGCTTTGGTTTAATCGCTTTTGCTAGCTTGTTTCCAATCATTGCCGTCATGGCTTATGCACAACTTACTGAAGCAAAAGCACTTTTAGCTAAGCAAAGATTAGAAAAAAGAAATAGAAGTAAAATTGAAAAACGTAATGATAAACTAAAACAACAAGACTCTATAAAAGAGTCAAAAAACAACAGATAAAACAGGTGATTATATGCAATTCAAATTAATTGTTGCCTTTGTTGACGATGCTGTAACAAACAGCGTTATGAAAGGCGCAAGAATGGCTGGCGCTACTGGCGCAACCATAATAAATCATGCTAGAGGTGAAGGTGTAAAACGCCAACGCACTTTTTTTGGTATGCAACTTGAAACACAAAGAGATGTATTACTTTTTGTGGTTGAAGAACATTTATCAAGAAAAGTACTCGAACGAATAAGTAAAATTGCTGGTTTTGATGAAGATCCTGGTAAGGGAATTGCTATTCAACTCAATGTAGAAGATGCTGTTGGCGTAGCTCATCAAGTAGAGCATTTAAAAGGTAAGGTTGAGGAAGAGCTATGAACCATAAATTAGTACAAGTTAAAGATGTAATGACCACAGATAACTATCAATTTGCCGATGGCATGATGACAGTGACAGATGGTATTAAATTAGCTAAAGAGCATAACGTAAGTGCATTAATCATTAATAAACGTAATGCTCAAGATGAATACGGTTTGGTGATGCTTGCAGACATAGCCAAAGAAGTGCTCGCCAAAGATCGTTCTCCTGACCGCGTAAATTTATATGAAATTATGGCAAAACCATTGATGAGCGTATTACCTGAAATGGATGTAAGATATTGCGCTAGATTATTTGAACGCTTTAGTATTCACCTAGCGCCAGTTATTGAAAACAAAGAAATTATTGGCATGGTTGACTATACCAATATGGTGTTTAGCCAAGCTGAATAATGGTTACATTTATTATGAGTAAAAATCTAAGTTTGTTTATTTAGATTTTTACTCTTTTTGAGTTGTACTATTACAACCGCTACAAAACAGATAAACCACTATTTATAATGTATAACTATATGTTCAACTATGAACTACTACATATTATTGCAAGATAGGTAAAAGTATTGCCAGAGCCTTTAGCGATTAACTTCGATAAAGTGTTTTAATAATATGGTAACCAAACTTGGTTTTTACTGGTCCGTGAATTTTTAGCAATGGTTTCTTAAACACAACGTCATCAAACGCTTTAACCATTTGTCCTTTTTTAAATTCACCTAAATCCCCTCCTCTTTTAGCTGAAGTACATATTGAATGCTTCTTTGCCAATTTACTAAAAGGTTCACCCTTAGCAAGAAGTTTTATTATTTCTCGGGCAAGTTTCTCTGATTTCACTAATATATGAACTGCACTAGCTTTTGACATATCACTCTCTTTAATGACACTAATGTTTAATTTATACGATAAAAATATCTGCTATTTTATACCTGTCAATGACTTAATATATTAAAAACTCAAGCAGAATAATTTAGCTGTCAATTTTAATAAAATAGCCCATTAATCTTCGACTCGAACACCCCAAACATCATGTTCATCGGCATGAATAATTTGCACCCAAAGTTGGTCACCGGGTTTAGCATCAAAATCATCAGACAAATACACTTTACCATCAACTTCAGGGGCATCCATGTATGAGCGGCCAACAATGCCTAGATCATTAACTTCATCGACTAGAATAAGATACTCTTGCCCAATGCGTGCTTGCAATTTATCCGCACTAATTTCAGCTTGTAGCGCCATAAAGCGTTGTAAGCGCTCTTCTTTCACTTCTTCACTAATATGATCAGGTAAATCATTAGCCGTTGCACCTTCAACATCTGAGTATTTAAAACACCCGACACGGTCAAGTTGCGCTTCTTGCAAGAAATCTAGTAGCTCTTGGAATTCTTCTTCCGTTTCTCCCGGAAAGCCGACAATAAAGGTTGAGCGAATCACTAGTTCAGGGCAAATCTCCCGCCACTTTTTAATACGCTCTAATACACGAACAGAGCTACCCGGACGTTTCATTAATTTCAAAATACGCTTATTAGCATGTTGAAAAGGAATATCTAAATAAGGGAGAATTTTACCTTCAGCCATTAACGGAATAATGTCATCAACATGAGGATAGGGATAAACATAATGCAAACGTACCCAAACGCCCTGCTTGGCTAGCTCTTCACATAATTGCTGCATATGTGTTTTAACGGGCATACCTTCATAAAAATCAAGCTTATGCTTAACATCAACACCATAAGCAGAGGTATCTTGCGAAATAACCAATAACTCTTTAACGCCAGCCGCAGCTAATCGCTTAGCTTCACCTAATACGTCTCCCACAGGGCGCGAATCTAAATCACCGCGCATTGACGGAATAATGCAGAAGGTACAACGATGATTACACCCTTCTGATATTTTTAAATAAGCGTAATGCTTAGGGGTTAATTTAACACCGTGATCAGGCACCAAATCAATATGCGGATTATGTTGTGGTTTACTCACGTGTTCATGTACTTGTGTTAATACTTCGTCATAAGCATGCGGACCAGTAACTCCTAACACATTAGGGTGAAGTTCAATTATCTCGTCTTTCTTTGCCCCTAAACAACCGGTAACTAAAACCTTGCCGTTTTCAGCTAACGCTTCACCAATGGTATCAAGCGACTCTTGCACCGCTGAATCGATGAAGCCACAGGTATTTACAATCACTAATTCAGCATCATCATACGAGTTAACCACATCATAACCTTCTGTGCGAAGCTGGGTAAGAATACGCTCACTGTCAACTAAGTTCTTTGGGCAGCCGAGGTTGATCATGCCAATCCTTCCGGGTCTTTCACCATTTTCGATCTCAGGATTGACTAGCCTATATTTTTTAGATTGTTCAGTTAATACCTTTTTCGGTGTTTCTAAAGTAGTTGTTTGTTTTGGATTAAATTGATTAACTGTCATATGGGGCTTTCTGAGATCGGAGTGAATTAGGGAGCGTATTATACGTGTTATTAATTATTTTGATAACAACAATATTTTGTGCTCAACTAATTTTGTTTTTGGGCCGCTACGCGAAGTAAAGCCAGTTCTATTTAATAACCACCGCTGCATCAATAATAAATACTGGCCCCTCTTCCTGAACGGAGTGAAGGCCCAACTACAAATTTAAGATTTAGCTGTTAGCGCTTTAATTAATTCTGCTTTCTAAGTCATCATCTTTTTCATATCTTCCATTTCCGCTTTTAGCTGTTCAACCTCATATTTTTCCTTTTTGTCAGCCGATTTTTGCTCATCAACCTACGAACCAACCTCAGCAATTGCCAGCCTACCAACACGAGAAGAAGGAGCTTTGCGAACCGACTTAACTCCAGCCATCGCTAAAGCCTCATCATATTTAGCTTGCGCCTGCTCATTTTGCGCATCAAGCAAACCAATTTTTTCTGCGAACCGTTTAAATTCTTTCGAACCAACCGATATACCTACGTAGCACGAAAACCTCGTTGTGCCGCATTATTATTGAAGATTTATGTGAGTTTAGAGATAAAACAGAATAGACTTTGACCGCTTAGGGCTAAAGCAGACGTAATGCAATTTGATTATTCAAGAATAAAACCCGACCGATAAGTTAATTCACCAACCGAACTTAATACATTATTTTTAAAAGATTTTAATGATTTTAGATTTTATAAAATCTAAAAGTGAAATTTTAGAAAGCTTCTCACGAATACAAGCAGATCCTAAAACTTAATGAGCTAACACATAAGTTAGCTCAAACGTAGACTTTAACACGTTGATTTTTATAGACTTGATTAATATCCATATTTGAAAAAATAACAGATTACTATCTCGCTATCGCCCCCAATATGCCATAGAAACCTCTAATCACATGGCCAAAATAAGTACCTCTCTTCATATTACAGTTTCGCCATTACGAATGAAAACAACATAATGGCGAAACTGTTAAAAAACTCATTCAATAGTTAAATTTTGTCAGATATGGCCTCAAACAGCATTTTAAATGACATTTTAGTATTAACAACTATAGGTAAGTGCAGTTTCCTAGCAATATCACTAGAAGAGATTACACCTCGGATATGATGGTGTTCTCGATCAACAACCAAGCAATGACTCATGTTGTAGCTTTTTAAAGAAGTAATGACATCTCTAACATTTGCATATTGTAGAGAATCTAGATCAAATGCTTGTAATGTAAGTCTAGAAAGCATCATATCTCTTACCAGAATTTCCTCCCGTTCTATACCTTTAGCAACTTCTGTTACCATACTTTGTTCTGACAATTCTTTTGTGCTAATAATACCTAAAAAATCATTATTTTCAGAAACAACAATCTTCATTTGAACATGCGCTTTGGCCATCAAATTAAGTGCATCCATTGCTAAAGTATCAGCCTCAATAATCAATGGTTTCACATATTTGAAATCAGTAAAAATGTGAGTTACAGGAGAAAACAGTGTGGTTTGATCATAACTTTCAGGATAGATAATATTGTCCACGGCTTCTAAATTAATCAGTTGTAAATTTTTCATGAGTACCTCTATTCCAATATTTTTATTTGTATCTAAACAGCCCGTTGGTAGGAGCCTTTAGATCTATATTTATTTGCATGAGATAATTCACACCGCACTAAGTTAAATGCTTGATCAAACGCATCTTTTGAACGTTTACATACCGCTCTAATATCTATATTTTCCTTGCCTAACAAATGAAGGGCAATATGGCAGCTAGTTTGATGACTCTCTATGTTTTTGCTTTCTATAGCAAAAACTATATCAACCCGGTGTATATCGTTTGTATAAATACCAAGACTTTTTGCTGCTCTTTGTACATATTCTTTCAGCGCAACGTCTTGAGTTTTATGACGAAATGTGGTGCTAATTTTCATTAGTTTCTCCATACAAAAACAATGTAAACAATTCGCATCAATCAATTTTAATGTGAATTAGTAATAAGTTTTTTTATGCAGAAAAAGGAGGTGCTCTAGGTTGAAAACTACCATGAGGAACAGGAAATAAGCCTATTGGTTTATATACCTGAAGATTTGATATATGTACTAATGCATTTACTTGAAGACTTGATTGAATAATTGCTTCTGGCGGATCATAGTCAGATTCACTACTATTTAGTGGCTCTGAAACACTTTGACTAACTGGGCTTAAATTAAAATCAGCACTACAATCACCTATTAGTCCGCAATTTAAAAAAGCGAAACAGAGGACAAATGTAGAAAAAAAGCTTTTAATCACTAGTAATACATAAATTTAGAATTAGTCATAGTTATTACATGATGCTGCCATCAAGGTATTTCAAGATTAGAAATGTAAAATTTTATGAATGTGACTACTGTGCATAAATAGTCGTTAACAGTTTCAACTCATTTAAATAATTATTAGATTTACCAAATATCTCAAATAGGAAGTATTAAAAATATAACCGTAATACCGTTTCCGCCACACAAGCTAAGCGCTTGCTATTTTCCATTTCTATACTGACTTCATTAACAACTTCGATGCTACGTTTCATAGGGGTTAAGTTGACCAATTTAATACTCGCTCTTACACGAGTGCCCGCTTTTAGAGGGTAAGGAAATCGTACTTGGTTTAAGCCAAAATTAATCACCATCTTTGCTTCTGGATAGGGGTTATTATTCACATCAACTGAGTTAGTTAATTTTGGGATCAATGATAAGGTTAGGAAACCGTGAGCTATTGTTGACTTAAAAGGAGATTCTCTAGAGGCCCTTTCAGGGTCTGTATGTATCCATTGGTTATCACCTGTTACTTCAGCAAATTGATCAATACACTCTTGCCCCACCAAGTGCCACTCTCCTAAAAATGTTTCTGTATTTATTTTTTCAACAAGACTTTGATACATTTTTTTTGCTTCAGGGATTTGCACTAAAGCTTCGCCTTTTATAGGCTCTTCCGAGTCTGTTGGACCAAAATGAGAAAACCAGGGGTTATTTAAAGTATTTATAAGCGGATTGGTTATTTTGTCATTAAGAAAATGAGATAAATTCTTAAACCGAGGCTCTAACTTAGCAATGAACTGAGCATTTTGAGTTTGTAAGTTTTTCTTTTTTTCTCTAATAAACGCTATAACTTTCATGTATTAATCTCACCAAATTTTAAAAAATCCGAGCTTTATTTTCTGTCAGAGCTTTAAATTTAAGTATAATATCAGAAAAAACATCTTCTTCTGAGTAGCCAACCGCAAAGATCCTTTGGATATCCTCATCAATTAATTGAATAGTTAACTCACACTCTACTAGCAAATTATTAAAATGGGATGCTTGTGCAAATATTAGCTCAACCTTACCTTTTTTAAACAGCCTAGTTCTCATAAAGTGTCGTAGAACCCTGCGATATTCTTCAGACTTCATGGTTAATGATTTAATAATTAAAACCACACATCACTCCATTTAACCATTTTATAATAAAGCTGAAAATTAAGATGAATTGAAGCAATAACTTTAAGTTTTCATTATCTAAAAAATCTTCTTTAGCATTAATGAAAATAGAGCCTTTAATTTAAAGTTAATAAACCAAAGGCTCTCAATGTTAAAGACTTTACTCACTAACCATTAATCAAATAATGTACATAGATACTAGCGCCATAACCTAACGCAATGGCCCAGCTCCATTTCATATGGCTAAAAAAGCTATACATGCCTTTTGATTGTCCCATCAATGCAACTCCAGCGGCAGAACCAACCGAAAGCAAACTACCACCGACACCTGCTGTCATGGTGACTAATAACCATTGATATGAATCCATATCTGGATTCATTGTTAATATGGCAAACATAACGGGAATATTATCAACAATTGCAGACAAAACTCCCGCAATAATATTTGCATTTGTAGGTCCAAGTCCGTCATATATCATATGTGATACATTAGCTAGGTATCCTATTGCTCCTAGCCCACCAACACAAAAGATCACACCAAAAAAGAAAAGCAATGTGTCCCACTCTGCCTTTGCAACCTTGGAAAATATATTAAATTCTGAAGTATTGTCTGCTGCCTTCTTTTCAGCTAGCTTCAAGTAATAAGAAAAAAAGAAAAGGTATGACATACCTGTCATCATTCCCAAAAATGGTGGTAAATGAAGAAATTGCTCAAACGAAACAGCCGTTACTATGGTGCAAAGAAAAAGCACACATATACTAATGGCACCTTTTTTCATTTTCACGTCTTCATTTGAAGCTTGAGGTACTTCATTAGATATAACAAAACTCATTATAAAAGCTGGTAGTAAGAAATTGACCAAAGATGGAACAAACAGCGCAAAAAAACCAAAGAAATCAATATGTCCAGACTGCCATACCATCAAAGTTGTTATATCACCAAATGGGCTAAAAGCACCTCCAGCATTAGCGGCAACAACAATATTGATAAAAGCTATCGAGACAAACTTAGGTTTATCTGAGCCTACCGCCAATACCACTGCTCCCATTAATAATGCCGTTGTTAAGTTATCAGCAATAGGAGAAATAAAAAATGCTAGAAAGCCAGTAATCCAAAAAAGTTTTTTGTAACTATAACCTTTCTTAATGAGCCATGACCTTAACGATTCGAATACGTTTCTCTCAGTCATTGCGTTGACGTAAATCATTGCGGTAAGTAAGAAAAGCAATAACGCTGAATACTCTAATAAATTATGGTTTAAAGTATGCTCAACTAGCTCTTTACCATGCTCAACACTTTTAGCCATTAATGCGACTAAAATCCAAATTATACCTGCCGCTAAAATAACAGGCTTAGATTTTCTTAGGTGAATAAACTCTTCTGCAATAACCAAGCTATAGCCAAGCACAAATACCGCGACAGCTAGAATACCCAAGGTTGATGTTGTCATGTTTAAGTGATTTCCAACACTTTCAGAGGCAAAAGCGGTTGACGATCCAACCAATTGTAAAAACAGAAATATTAATAATTTTTTCAAAGTGAACTCTCTTTTTTAAGTTTAATGTTTAAGGATTTAAATAGAATTAATGTCAGTATCCCTCGAATTATTTTTAACAAATAAAACATCAAGGGCAGCAGATAAAGTAGGAAAAATAACGCAAAATTCGGTGTCAGGCTTAAAGTGAGCTTTAGCTAAAGTTTTTAAAGGCTGAAATTGTAGGTCTGCAAGAAAAATTTGAATCTGATTTTTTTGACAGTTATCAATAAACTTGAGAAGTGCAGAAAAACCACCGGAGTCAAGAACCGAAACACCATCTAAATACACAACGACACCATTTTTATCTTTTGTGAGGTGGGCCAATTCAGCAAAAACCCGATCAGCAGCAGCAAAGAATAAAGGACCATTTATTTTATATACCACCCAGTCCTTAGGAAGTGGTGATGTTATTAATTTCTTATGTTCAGAAATGTCTTGAACTTTTGTCATTTCGGCAATTTGTTTCATAAAAAGTAATGACGCTAAGACAATACCTACGGCAATCGCTATCACCATGTCAAATAAGACAGTTAGGGAGAAACAAACAAGAAGAACTAAAACTTCATCAAAGGGAGCTTTTTTTAATAGATGAATTATTTTTGGGTATTCACTCATATTCCAAGCGACTATAAGTAAAAGTGCTGACATTGCTGCGATAGGTAAATATGAAAGCATCTGAGCCAAGCTTAATAAAGATATCAACACAAAAATCGCGTGAACCATAGCAGATATAGGTGTAACAGCTCCTGCTTTATAATTTGCTGCTGAACGCGCTATTGCCGCAGTTGACGTTATGCCACCAAAAAATGGCGTAATAATATTACTAATACCTTGACCAAACAGCTCACTGTTAGCGCTGTGTTTCCTGCCTGACATACCATCTAGCACGACTGCGCACAAAAGAGACTCAATAGCACCTAACATAGCTATAGCAAACGCTGCTTTTAAAAAGTCAGCAGCGATTTCCCAACTAAAATAAAGTACGGCTTCATTACCTTGAGTCCGTAACCAAGGCCAATTAAAGCTTGGCAGTTCGGAAGGTATTCCAAGCCCAATTGTTCCATCACTTAATACATAATTAAATGTTGAACCAATAGTCGCCACTTCAAACCCAAATTGATTGAGCATATAAGCAACTATACTAGCAAGGATAATGGCTGGAAGATGAGATGGTACTTTACTGTTAAGTTTTGACCAAACAAAAAAAATCAAAAGTGTAGATACTGCAATAACCAACGTAGGGACAGAATAGCCGGGAGCAGCATTTACTATTGTAATGACCTTATCGATGTAATTTTCAGGCAGTTCATCAATTTTTAATCCCAAAAAACCTTTAACTTGGAGTGTCGCAATAACAACAGCAATTCCTCCAGTAAACCCCAATACAACAGCTTCTGGAATATATTGTATATATCGGCCAAGCCTCAACAAAGCCATAAAGACCAAAATAGTTCCAGAAAGAACCGTAACCGTTAATAGTCCAGCAAGGCCATATTGCTGAACAATTGGGTACAATATGACAATGAATGCAGCCGTAGGGCCTGATATGCTGTATCGACTTCCCCCTATTAAGGGAGTTGAAAATCCAGCAATAATAGCCGAATACAAGCCATACTGAGGGGCAACACCAATTCCCATTGCTAATGCCATCGCTAAAGGAATAGCAATAACCCCCACAGTCACCCCTGCCATAACATCTTTTAAAAGTACATCTACACTGTAATTTTGCTCTGCAAATGCTTCTCTTAGTGCGTAGGCAAACCTAAGTGAAAAGAGGTGTTTTCTGTATTTCATGCTTTAGGTTACATTTGATGAGGTGTTAATATAATTGCAATTATATTACAACCACCATACAATTCAATTGTAATCAAATTAACATATAATTATAATGCGAGAGTAATATGGAAAAAAGAACCGCGAGACTAACAATATTGATAGATCCTAAAAAGAAGGCGATTTTTGAAGAGTTGTGCGCTTTAGATGATGTGAATGCGTCTCAAAAAGTTAGGCAAATGATCAGAGAATATATTGAAGACAAATTGGGTAAAAACTGGCGTGATGGCGTATTTTAACCTTAAAAACAGGTAGATAACCTGATTTGACTTTATTTGCTTAAGCTTTTTCCTTACAATATCCAATGTAGGATATCTGTAGGATTTGCTCGAAGTAACCAATAACCGAGATTATTATCAGAATGTTTTGGTCGTTTTGTCGTTTTAACCCTTTGAGAGATAGGTGTAGTAACTGTACCTTGATTTCCCCTTTGCGTTTGCTCATCTCTTTTTTCTTGTGCTTTATTTGCTCTTTCAGCAAAGCGTTTTCTCGCTTCAGCACTCATATTCGAGAGCAAGGTTTCGTTATTACCTTGTTTTCCTTTAACAACCGCCTTAGGTTTTGGTGTGCTACACATTATTGCCGCCTTTATAAAAACTAGCCTAGCATTTGAAAGTTAAATCTAATCAATCATTTCTTTCTTAGCTTGTGGTTGAACCTTCACTGGAACTTTGGAATTAAGTTCTGTCGCTACTTTTTAGTTATTTTGTATGTAGCTGCAATTAACTTATGCCCAGCTACATAGCAGTTAAATCCTATCGTACAAAAGATACAAGGAAATATTTTATAGTCAGACTGACTCATTTTATTTCTCCATGCAAAAAGCGCCTATTTATAAGACCTAGGGTTAACAAAAAAACTTACATAATAGTTAACAGTCAAAAAATACGTTATTGAAAAATATCGAAAATTAAAATAAAACACCAGCAGATTGACCTTTTGCCAATAACTGTCGATTTAACTATATAGGGATCATATTTTTAACGTTGAAAGATTATGAATAAAGAAATTAAAGTTTGGGGATCTTTAACAGTTCTAACCCACTGGACTTTATCTTTTTTACTTTTATTTCTCTATTTAGATATCCAAAATTTAGTGCTTCATGAGTTTATTGGCGGCACAATAACAATGTTACTAATTGGAAGAATTTACTTCACCATAAAAGAGCCTGAAACAAAATTTGAGAGCTATAAAACATATAAAGTTTCATTGAAAATGATCTTACGTTATATACGTGAACTCATCTCTCATTCCGCCAAACAACATTTAACACTAAACCCTATTAGCAGGTTAATCATCGTACTTATACTGTTTTCACTTTCTCTTACTTGCATATCTGGAGTAATGTTACTTTTCTCCGATCATTTTAGCATTTTTGGTATTTCATCAATCGATTTATATGAACATCACAGTGATACATTAAGTCCATTTTTTAAAATGGTTGACGATATACATCAACTATTTAGCAATATTTTTATATACTTAATTGCAATACATATTTTAGAAGTGTTATTTTCTAGCCTCTATTTTAAAAAGAATCTTTTTAACTCAATGATCAACGGCATGAAGCATATAGATAAAAAATAAGTCACTTGCCCTTGAATAAGCACGCTAGTTTTTTCAAAATATTAGCTCAACACTCATTAAGTAAGCCTAAATAAGTATTTTTAATGTCAGACATTTTAACCATATCCTTGTTAACTTTAATCGCAGGGCTTGCCATTCCTATAGGTGCTTTGCTAGGAGATAAGTTTAGTAGCACAATTCATGCAAGCTGGAATCACAGTATCATTGCATTTGGCGGAGGCACCTTACTCGCAGCAGTATCTTTAGTGCTAGTACCGGAAGGAATCAATAGTTTAAATATCTTTGAGAGTAGTATTTTCTTAATTTCAGGTGCCATCGCATTTTTATTTATTGACCTTTATTTAGCGAAATTAAACACACAAGCTAGCCAGTTAGTTGCAATGCTTGCTGACTTTATTCCTGAATCTTTGGCCTTAGACGCAATATTTTTAATTCATAAAGAAAGTGCAATATTACTGACTCTTTTGATTGCTTTTCAAAATTTACCTGAGGGGTTTAATGCTTTCATTGAAGTAAAAAAAGCATCACCATATAACCCCAAAAATGTAATCCCATTGTTCTTTATATTCGCTCTGCTTGGCCCTACATTTGCTTTTACTGGTTATTATTGGCTCAGCGATTCCCCTGAAATTATTGGTGCAATTATGCTTATTGCTTCAGGAGGTATTTTGTATTCTATTTTTCAAGATATCGCACCAAAAGTGCCACTTGAGAATAATTGGGCACCACCATTAGGGGCAATATTAGGGTTTGTTACAGGTTTAGTAGGCTATATGTCAATCCACTAAATGAACACTATTGGAAAGTTTTGCTCTTAACCTTAAGCAGGTTTAAAATTCATACTCCAAAGCAATTCGTAAGCTATGGTCTTTACCTGAATTGGACAGCTCAGTAATAAAGCCCGCTTCCCATTTAAGTTGTTTTTGTCCATCAAAACGCTGAATTCCCATAAACGCTGGACCAATACCAAAATAGTTCTCTCCGGTATAAATTTCTATTGCAGGTTGAATTTGCGGAAGCCAGCGGTAACGGTACTTTAACCTGAATTCTATTTCCAACTCATCTTGAAGGTTTTCACCCCACTCATAAATACCAAATAGATTCATCGTAAGACTAGTACGGCCAAATTCTTTTTCAAATAAAATTCCCGTTGTTACTTCCCAATCATTACTAGTATGCATTTTTTCAATTTCAAAAAGCATCCCCCAATCAGCCCATAGCTCCCCTTGTTCGGTAAGCATCCATCGAACTTCTATTTCATAAGCTTGAAGGCCAAAATCTTCTACTTCAGTTTTCTCACCTACTAGATAACCTTCTATCATTACCGTTTCACTCAATGACTGCCCATAAGCGATCCTCTGACCAAGAAGGGTTTTATTTTCTTTTTGCCTAGACATCAACCGCCATTCAAATTCCTTCTCATTAGGTAAGACATATGGGTGGTACACTTTGTCAACAACAAGCCCATCTGCAAATACAACCTTTGAAAAGATTAGCAACAGTATTAGTAACTTTCTAAAGCCCATAATTTCCCCCATCAGAGTTTTTTGCTTCGCTAGACTTATCGCGATTGTGTATAAAGAAATAGATATAAAATACAAGTAGACTACCTAAATACAACGTTATAAGTTCAGAAGAAGGTCGGGCTTCATAACCAAAGAGTGAGTTAAGCAAGTGACCATACTCAGATTTATCCTCAACTAACGTTGAGCTATCCCAAAGCGCTTCGCTGCTTTGAATTATATCCACCTGTTGCATCAAACTTATCACTTGGCTAACTTGCCCAGTTAGAAAAAATGCCCAAAAAGAGTAAGTGACTAAATAATATTTCTTTTTATTTAACCAAAATAACAAAAATATAAATAACGAACTAAAACTCAAACAAATCCCCAGCCCAATTGCTAAGCCTGCAATAATATTCTTTATAGAATCCGTATTAGTGATATAGCTATCTAAAAACACAATAAAAACACTGGCATTTAACGCAATAAAAATAACTATGGCTGATAAGATAAAATAGAGCTTGCTCACAGATGGATGTTTGTTTACAGCAGTACTTGAGTAGCTAAAAACCAAGAAAAAATAAACAAGCAATATTTCAATTGTTTGTATTACTTCTATTCCTATTCCTTCCCAAAGCTCATTCATTGATGGTAAGAGCTTAAAAGTAGCAATAATGCCAAACGTGCTGACAGAAAGGATTAAAATGATTGTTTTCTTCGAAATAATAACACTCGTGTTATTCGCTTTAAGAAAACAAAAAAGAATAAAGATGGGCAGCAAATCTTTTAAAAACAAAATGACGGTATTAATCAGCATGATTCACCTCAACAAGAATTATCCCTCTAGCAGTATTAGGATTGTATTCACCAAAGTATTCATATATTCCTTCTTGAAGAGGTCCTATAAATATCGTTGTTTTTTTACCAGGAAATAATACTTTTTCTCTATTTAAATCAAAGCTGTCAAATTCTTCAGCAACCTTATCTTTATTATAAATAATTAACTTAACTTTCTCATTGGCAGGAACTTTCAATTCTGAGGGCGTAAAAACATGGTTCTCAATTGTTAGATGAAATTCTTTTGTTTTTGCCCATAAAGTAAAGGGCAAGAGTATAAGCACAAGCCAAACATGACTCAGTAAGTTACATCGCCTAATCATCATAAGAGCCTGTAACAGCAGCTTTAGGCAAAACAATTGAGACCTTAAGACCACCAAGTTCAGATTGAGTTAAAACGATTTTCCCTTTATGTAAATCTACAATATGTTTAACAATGGAAAGCCCTAAGCCACTACCTGTTTCAACATGCTGCTTTACTCTATAAAAGCGCTGAAATACTTTATCTAAATTTTCTTGGGATATTCCTTCGCCTGAGTCTTCAACAACCACTTCGACAATATTTTCACTTTGTATAGTACTAACCCTGATTTGTGTATTCTTACCACTATATTTATTAGCATTTTTGATTAAGTTATCAAACAATATTTCAAGAGAAAAAGCATCACCAAAAACAGGCACTGACTCTGATTTTAAAGAAATAGATTGTTGTGAACATTCTATTTTTTCATAATTATCTGAAATGACTTGTTGCAACACAGTTCTTAAATCAAGTAATGATTTACTTTGCTCAAAGTTTTCTGGCGTTGTTCTATTTAAGGTAATAATTTGCTCAATAACATGTGCCATACGCACGGTATTATTATTTAACTCATGAATATGTTGCTGTGTAATACTATTATCTTCAAAGGCAACTGAAATATTGTGAGCTGTGATTTTCAGCACACTTATCGGAGTTCTTAGTTCATGGGCTGCATCAGCAGAAAGTCTTTTTTCGCGTTCAAACGAGTTACCTAATCGTTCCAATAATAAATTTAAAATGTTCTCAATTGGCTTTAATTCAGCCGAGTTCTCATTGACTTTTATTGGAGTCAAATCATTCGCGTTTTTTTGTTTAAGTTGTTTTGATAGTAAATTTAGGGGTTTTAAGCTTCGGTTTATCGCCAAAAAAACTAATAAGCCGATAATTGGAATGACATAGACTATTGGCAATATAGCCTCTAATAATACGTGCTCTACAGTCTCAATTCGTTGTTCTACTGATTGGGCAACAATCACCTTAATGTTATTTTCAGCTAATACGAAAATTCGCCACCTTTGATTTGAAAAACTGCTATCAAGAAAACCTTTTTCCAGAGTAGTTATGGCTTTTGAGGGGGCATTGTTACTTTTTAAAAGTAATATTTCATTAGAAAAGACTTGATAGGCAAATGTTGAAGGTAGATTAGCATTTTGTCCCCCCTGCTTAATGGGACTATTCATTAGAGCGAGTGCAAAAGATTTCATTTCTTCATCAAATATACTTGTTAGGCTGTCACGACTTGCTTTGTAGCCCTGCAAAGCCGCAGCAAATGAAGCTAAGGTAACTACCGATAAAATAACTATTAATAAATATCGTTGTATACTCATTTAGGTTTTACTCACTACGTAACCCACTCCTCTCACGGTTTTAATAAATGCTTTAGGGAGCTTTTTCCTTATATTGCTAATATGTACTTCGATGGTATTAGAAGCAACTTCTTCCCCCCACTCATAGAGTTTACTTTCTAATTGTTCTTTTGATTGAATTCTCCCTATATTTTCTAATAGGGATTTAATGACCATGTACTCTCTTCTTGAGAAACTTGCTTCAACTTCATTAATAGAAATAGAGTGAGCCTTAGTATCTATTGATAATCCTTTATGCTCTATAACTGATGTAGAATGGTTACCAAGCCTTCTTTCTATCACTCTAAGTCTAGCGAGTAATTCTTCTATACTGAACGGTTTAGCTAAATAATCATCAGCACCTAAATCCAGTCCTTTCACTTTACTTTCAATACCATCTCTTGCGGTTAAAATTAGCACAGGAAGCGCTTTATTTATTTGCTTAGCTTTTTTAAGTACTGACAGGCCGTCAATATCGGGCAAACCTAAATCTAGGATCACGATATCAAAGTCACCACTTTTTATAGCACTTAATCCATCATTACCGTTAAAAACCACATCAGCACTATAGCCTTCATGCCTTAATGATTCACGTAAACCATTTGCTAAATGTGTATCGTCTTCAACTAAAAGTACTCTCATGATTTAGGGTATCTCTATTTATTTAATTCTTTAAGGTAGGTTTTTAAATTGATTACCGTATAGACCAATACATTATTTCTTCTTGCTGTAAAAATGCCTCAGCATTCTCTCCTTGCAACAACGCTAATGTCGCCAAAAAACCTGCTTGAATGCATTTAGGAGCAGCTACAGTTATTGAAGCAGGTGAATCTTTAACTGGCCAGCCAGTTGTAACATTAAGTATATGACTATAGCGTTGTCCGTCTTTCAATAAAAATCGATTAGCATCACCACTCGTTGCTATTGCACCTTCTTTGACCGTTACTATCGTTGATTGCTGCGCCTTAAAAGCTGGGTGTTCAACTCCAATCTGCCAAGGTTCATTATTTTTCTTTTTGCCAAAGGTTGCTAGGTCTCCGCCATAGTTAACCAAAAATGGAACGTTAGCCATTATACTTAAAAGTAAAATGGCTCGATCAACAGCGTACTCTTTGCCAAAACCACCAAAATCAATTTCCATACCTTTGTTCATAGAAAAGGTTTCAAGGGAATAATTAATATGGTGCCAGCCAACAAATTTAAGTAATGCTTCAACACTTTCTTTGCTAGGTATATTGTCACTGCCATCAAAGTGCCATGCTTTTCTTAAAATGCCTGACGTTATATCAAAAGCTCCTTCACTCATTTCATAACACTGATGAGCAAATTCTAATAATTGATACGTTTCACTGTCAATTTGAACAACTTCACCAGCCTTTGCATTCATCTTTGAGCAAAGACTACTCTTATTATATCGAGAATACTTATCCTCTATCCGCCATGCCTCATCAGCGGCAACTTGTCCCATTTCAAGAGCCAACTTTTCATCTTGTGTTTCAACTAAAACCTCACACAAACTAGCCATTGAAAAAAAGGAGAGGGTAAACCCCTCACCTCTTGGTTGACACTTTACAGCTCTTTCTACGGGGCGATGTTTTGACATAAAAAACAATTAAAATGAATAAGTTACTTGTGCAATTATAGCATCAACTTGCTCATATAACTCGACATCTTTTAAGGCACCAATAGCTTGTGTACCATTACTTTTAGGTGTTTGATGATAATACTCAAGCCTAAACGCCAATTTATTACCATTGCCCATCGGCATCCCATACTTAATACCTACAGTATAAGTGTCTAATTCACCAATTCGATAATCAGCGCTCGCATATTCAGGCAACGAATTGGCTTGCTCTAAAAATGGTTGATAAAACTCTGCCGCGCTTTGGGTATATAGCCTAATATGAGGCTCTATGTAGTGACCATTTTCAAATGGAATCAAATACCTTACATCTATGGTATGAGAATCAATTTTCCAATCATCGGTCATAAACCGATAACTCGCATCTAATATTCCACTATCAAAGTGATACTTAGTTTGTCCAAAGAATGCATGCTTTGTCCGTTCATCAGGTCTGTGTTCATACAAGTATTCTTGTGCTTCTCCGTTTTCATTAACCAAGCTGAGTACTTTAAATGGATCGGTTAAGTAACCACTAACTGTTGAATATGAATAGTTTAATTGCACAATCATTTGACGATTAATCACTTGGGTTATCCCAAATAGTAAATCAATGGTTGATTTTGAGTCATCACTACTTATTCGGGTACTGTTAAACTCACCTTCAAAACTAGGATCATCAGAGTCACCAATCACCATCGCAGCAAAAGGCTTAGGAATACCTCCTTCAGGCTCTATAACGTCATACGCATAAGCCATTCCCATAGAAAGCGTAGTGTTCTTTTTATTAAAATCCTTTGCTATGTTGCCATTAATGGAAGCTGACATATAGTCATACTCTTTAGAGAAGTTTCCTCCTGCGCTAACGGTATAATCTTGCCAGAGTGGTTGAGTCCACTGCCCTGTTAACTGAACTCTAGTATCTTTAAAAGTATCATCTAAAGGTGTTTCTCCTGCATCAACAACATATTGGCCATTGCCAGATGGTCTTGTAAAGGTTTGCGGTGTTGGCTGGGCGGTAGCTCCATTTGGTGATGCACCTGTTAACGCATCGATAGTTAGTTTTAAATTCAGTACTTGATCATTACTAAATGTTTTTTGTCCCGCAATAATTGCTTCTGTAGCCATAACACGATCTACTTCAGCATATTGCATGATGGCCGTATCAAACTGCCAACTTTCATCGGTCTCCGCTTGAACGGTTCCACCTAGCAAAGCACAGGATGCTGTGGTTAATAGTGCTTTTAAGTTAGGTTTCGTTTGTTTTAGTTGCATCCGCAGCCACCTCCACCAAAACTACGACCACCACTGGATGCTTCTTTACTAAAGTAAATATGATCATCTAAAGCGGCATCAACTGGCGCACTGGTTAGTGCCATTTCTTTTTTCGCTAATAGATCTCTTTCCCAAGGCTCTACACCAAGACTTGAACACCCTGTCAATAAAACGAAACTGAGCATAAACACAATCTGTAAACCTTTAATTATCGGCATTATGATTTCCTCGTAGTAGTTCTCTTATTTCTTGTTCATAACGTAATTTTTTCTTTTCTGTAAACCCCATATGGGCACTCACTATTTTCCCTTCAGCGTTTATTAAAAAACTGCTAGGCATTCCTTTAAGTTTCAGTTCACTTGCAAGGTCGCCTTTAGGATCATAAATAATAGGAAAATTGGCTGGAGTTTGGGAAAGGAACTTTTCTGCGAGTTTCTCATCAGCATCTAAATTAACACTAACAACTACAAATTGATCACTATCGAATTTACTTTTTAATTCGTTCATCCAAGGAAAAGATTTTCGACAGGGAGCACACCATGAGGCCCAAAAGTCTAAATAAACAACTTTCCCTTCGTAGTTCTTGATCACGTCGCTATAGGTAAATGGAGTGTCATCGTTGCCATAAAGCAACGGGGATAAAAATATTAATAATACAACTGGAATTGCTGAAAACTTCATAATTCACCATAATAAAATATAATCCTTTCAAGCATAAGAAAGTTTTCTTAAGGAAACCTTAAGAAAACTTTTACACCTAAATTAGAGACTACTAGTGTTTTTTCTTTTTCAGTTTCTTTTCAACTTTAGCTAAAAGCACTTCTATTTCATCGTGGCGGTATTTGTCTGCTAAAGGTCTCAATTCACGTGCAGGAGCTGCTTTCGCTGTTATTAAATGGCTTTTGGCTTTTTCATACTTTCTTTCATCTAACATGAACTCTCCATAAAAGTAGTTTGCATCTATTCCATTAGGGTTAATCGATAAAGCTTTTTCTAAAAACACTTTTGCATCGTCATCATCACCAAAAGCAATCGGCCAACCAGGAACCTTATGGTATAAAGTCCCTAGACTTGTATACGCAGAACCAGATAAAGCTGTACCATCAAGCTCTATTGCTTTTTCTAAAGATTTTTTAGCTTGTTTAGCTAACGATAACGCACCTAAACCACCTTTAGCTCCTGCATAACTCGACTGAATAATACCAGCCCAAACCCAAGCCTCAGCTCTTGTTGGGTTGTGTTGCGTAAAGCTAGCCGCATCTTTTTCTAAGTTTTCAAAAGCGTCTTCTTGCACATCTCCCTTTAACTCATAGTTAACTTTTGCCCATTGCTTTTGCAAAGTATTCAACTGCTTATCAAAATCAGAGAGAGCATTACCATAGGTGATAAAACTAAATGACGACATCAATAAAATGATAAAAATTCTATTCATAATTCTTTCCTTCTGTAAATTTTAAAATTGTTGGTAAGCTTTTGTTTAATGCTCTATCAACTATTTCAGGAAACACCCCATTGAGTCTGGCGAAAAACTTTTCTGGCCAGCCAACAGATCGCCTTAATCCAGTACCTTCTAATAATTCAATTAGCTCTGTTGCAACAACGTCAGGGGAGTCTATTTTACTGCCTAAAGATTTATTCATTTCAATAACATTTGTTGAGTTAATGTTGGTATCTGTCGCTCTTGGCGCAAAATAACAAACTCGAATGTCAGAGTTTGCAAATTCTCGACTTAACGCCTCTGTAAAGCCCTTTAAGCCAAACTTACTGGCGCAATAAATGCTGTACCCTGGATAACCAATAGCACCAAAGGCTGAACCAATATTCATAACGGTAGATTTTTGATAAAGTAATTTCTTCAAAAATTCATAGGTAAACAAGATGGTACTTGTTAAGTTTGTTTCTATTGTTTGGCTTATTTCATTACTTTCTAGATGGTTAAAAGCAGAAAACAGTGACACTCCCGCATTATTTATTAATACGGTTGGATCTCCCGATTTGAATGCTTGAGAAAGAATTAAACCTCTGTCATTGTCATTATTTAAATCACCTATTACTATTTCATGCAGCCCAGGTAGTTCTGAAAGTAGTTGTGTGAGTTTTTCTCTGTTTCTGCCTTGCAAAACAAGAGAGTAACCTTTCTCAGCAAGCTGTTTTGCAACCGCTTTGCCTATTCCTCCACTAGCCCCCGTTAACAGGCATTTAGGCAACATTTTGATATCTTCCTTGAGGAAATTCAGGCAATGAATTACTACTATCAAGTGTTCTAAAGATGTTTGCGTACAATAAATAGAATTTTTTTGCGCTTTCAACAACAATGTCTTGTTCAGCCTTATCGGTTATTTTAGACATCAAGGTTTCAAAAAATTTCACATGTTCAATATCTAACGAACCATGAGAGTAAAGATAGCTAAATGCATTTTTAGGTAATGATAAGGATTTACTTATCGAATCAGCGGCATTATCTGCCATTGCTATACTGGTTCCTTCAAGCACATGAACCATGCCAAAAAAGCTTAGTGGATTAACTCGATTAATAGAATCATATGCAAATGATACCATTAGCTCGGTAGCGTATGACGGACAACTATTGCGAACTAATTCTTTATTTTCTCCACAAGCAGCTACATCATTTAGTATCCATTCTTGATGACCTATTTCCTCTTCTATATATTCGGCCACAGCTTCACGTAACCATTCTTTCTCTTCAGGGAGCTTCGCGCCCACCGCCATTAATAATGGCACCGTATGTTTAACATGATGAAATGCCTGCGCTAGAAATGAAACATAGTCTTTTACTTCAATGTCACCGAGAAAACAGCGCTTTATAATTGGAGATGAAAGTAGGTATTCCTTTTCAGATTCAGTTTCATTTAATAATCGTTGGTATAAGTTCATAGTATCTCCAATTGATTGTTGGCTAATAGATAAGTGTTTTCTATTTGTTGACTAAAATGCTTTTCGACAGCTTGTCTTTTTGGCCTTCCATTTGTAGTCATTAGACCTTGCTCAAAAGTCATGGCTTGTTTTAGCGTTATAAATTCTTTTACTTGAGCGTAAGAAGGTAATGTTTGATTAACTCGTGCTAACACTTGAGTGACAGTTTCATTATTAGCTCCTGTCTGTTCAGTTCCAATTGCAATGCAAAAAGGGCGAGCGTCTCCAATCACAACCACCTGTTTAAAGCAGCCTGTCGCCAATAATTCAGATTCGACCCACTCCGGTGATATATTACGACCAAAAGAGTTGATGATGAGGTTTTTGATTCTGCCTTTAATTTCTAATGAGTTATTAGATAGTTCGGCAATATCACCTGTATTAACAACCGTTGGATACCAAGAGTTTTCTTCATTGATATAACCAAGAAATACATTGCCTTTTACTATTAATTCTCCGTCTAGCACACTTACATTTAGGTGCGGAAGAACTTGTCCACAAGAATGAGAGCTGTCTTCGCTTCTACTTGCTATGCTAACGACAGAGGCACATTCAGACAAACCATAGCCTTGAAAAACAGGCAATCCAGATTTCCTTGCTTCATCAATTAGTCGAGAAGAAACTTTACTGCCACCAACAGCAATAAATTCAAGTTCGACTGGTGGTTGCCACCCCTGCTTCACTCCTATCAATAATAATTGCAATAACTCAGGCACTAAAATAATAGTTTGAGGCTTTGTGATTGATATCGCATGTAAGAATTTTTCAACATTGAATAAACTCGCACCATCAAACCCTGTTTCATCACTATTGAGTAGCCAAATAGAGCCACCAGCCAATAGTGGTGCATAAACACCCGCAACATTTTCAAGTAACGTTGATAATGACAGTAAGCATAGGTGTATTGGCATTTCAATATTGATTGCTTTAACAAGCGAACTGGCAACTTCTTGTTGATTTTTGGTACTGAGACAAACACCTTTAGGATTACCCGTAGAGCCTGAGGTAAAAGTGACTTTAGTAGTATTAATAGGTGTTTTAGCAGCCGACTTAAAATTTAGTCGATAGGCTGCCAGTAATAACAAAGGAAAAGTCGTTGGCTGATAAAAAGGCAGCTCATGTTTCGAAATAATGACATCCGGTTTAACCGAGCTAATCAAGGTGTCAATTTGTGCATCAGTAAAAAATGGCGGAATAGCGGTAAATATTACACCTGCGTTTTGGCAAGCCAAATCGATAAAAATCCATTCTGGCTGATTTTCACAATACAGTGCCAGTGAAGAGATATTATTGCCAATTAGCCATGTTTCAACCAGTTCGATATTGTTAAGCAAATCACCATAACTATAATTGGATGATAGTGTTCTAATGGCGACATTTTCTTGCGGTTGGTTTTTAATTACATTGAAAATCATTTACACATCTCCAAGCCTTTACATACATGATAGATTTTTTGACTTAAACCTTTAAATAATTTCCCGTAAAAAGCATTAGCCTCTATCACTTGCATCACTTGAGCTAAAGAAACCACCACAACTTTAGGCTGAGTTTTATAGTAGCTTCCCCATTCATCAACCGAGTTTTCAAGTTGCTCTGATGTTGCATCACAGATATATTCGTAGTCGATGCCCGCTTTATCAATTAAATCAATTACTTTTTTAGTGCCTGAAAAAGCCATAAAACGAAAATCTAAGTAAAATAAAGACACTGCTGTTACAAGAAAAAGCGGAATGGTAAATCGATTTGAGTTGCTGTATAAATTACCGATTTCTACAATATCTTCACGATTTGCATTATGAGATAAAAAGAAGCTCAGCCTTTCTATTGGTTTATCTAAGTATTGCTCAATAAATAATTCAGATGTTGCTGGCCGAATACCCAGTGCTGCCTTTAGCTTTCCTTCACTAACTGACAATAAAAATGGCATAGTAACTGAAATATTTGCCCCAAAAGCTTTCATAAAGCCTGCCTTGATAAAAGCTTCTACTTTGTCTCTGTTTGCAGAGTGCTCAGAGAAAACGTCCATGTTTAGAGAGCTAGCTGAATCTGTTTTTACAACATCTAAGGGGATATCATTAGGAATTAAATTTAACATCATAAACCTCTCTTTCTGTCTATGATGTAACTATATTCAAGCTAACTTAAAGTAAGCTTAAGAAATTATTTTTGTTAAAACGTTTTTGCTCTTCAATTTAGGAGGTTTATTTCTACTTCAGGTAAGTTACCGTTGTACTTTTTTTGATTACGGTAGTTTAATAATTACTTTAAATCCACCTAATTTGTCGGAGTTACCATAGGTTATTTCACCTTCGTAATGCTCAATAATATCATTAACAATACCAAGGCCAATTCCATGTCCATCAACACTTTCATCTAAGCGAACACCTCGTTCAGAAATGGTATTTATTTTGTTAAATGGAATACCAGGGCCATCATCTTCAATTATAATTTTAATCCTAGCATTTTGGCTTATTTCAATTGAAATGATGCTGTTAGCCCACTTATAAGCATTATCAAGCACGTTTCCAAGCAGCTCTAACATATCTTCCCTATCAAATAGGTAATCCATATCTGGTGGTATATCGACAGTTGCACTTATATTTTTATCACAATACATCATACTTAATGTGTCTATAAGACCATTAAGGTCGGTATCGAAACTAAATGAACTGCCTGATTTTGCTGTGCCTGCCAGTCTCGCTTTGTTTAAGATTCTTTGAGTTAACTGTTGCGTATTATCTGTTTGTCTTATCAAGATTTCTTTTATATTAGGAAGATCTTCAAGTGATTGTTCTTTCGAAAGTTGTTGTAATACAGTTAATGGTTTTTTTAATGCATGAGCGAGATCGGAAAGCGCATTGCGGTGTCGAGATATCCTTAGAGCAAGTGCTTGGTGTAAATGATTAATTTCTGTAACTAATGGCGATAGTTCAATAGGAACATCTGTTTTTAAACTGGATATTTTGCCTGTTTCAAGACTAATTAAATCTTGTCGTAATTTGGCTAAAGGTCGCAAACCTTTTCGTAGTGACTTTATTTGCAAGAAAATAACAATGAGCATAATGATAGCAACCGCTACAGTAAACTTTATGTTGAAGTTCGACATAGCCTGTTCAACAGAGGAAACATCTTCAGCTACAACAATCATGATAATTTCTCCATCATGAATAAATTTACTTGCTAATAACAATAGAGGTTGCTTCATTGGGCCAATACCTTCAAGGCGATTTTCTGTCGCCAAAAGCCTATTGGGGTAAGTTAATTTTTGATCCCATAATGACCTTGACCTTAGCCGCTTATCATTTTTAATAACCTCAAAGTAATGCCCTGAAAACGGCTGCTGATACACACTACCAACACTGGAAACGTTACCGACTTGAGTATCATTTTTTTTAATAATAGCCGCAATTATTGTTTCAGTATCATGGGTTAGCCTTGTATAGACATAATCATAGGTTAAATAACTAACGCTTGAATTGACTAATACCCATAAAACAATAAATGAAGAGATTAAGCGAACAAGTAAGCCAGATGCTAATTTTTTTTGCAAAGAATAACTCATTAAATATCCTTAAATATATAGCCTTGCCCTCGTCGTGTTTCGATTCGGTGTTTGCCAATTATTTTACGAAGCCTTTTAACATAGACTTCAATAACATTACTGTCTTTGTCTGAGTCAAAATCATATACATGATCTGTTAGTGTAGACTTAGATAATATTTTTCCTGAGTGAGACATAAAATAACGTAATAAACGGAACTCTACACCTGTTAATTCATGTGTAGTACCAATATCAAGAGTAACCGATTGAGTCGTGCTATCAAGAACTAGCCCTTGTTTTTTCAACGTTTTAGACGGTGCATTATTATTTGAACGTTGTAATACTGCATTTAGACGCGCCAGTAATTCCTCCACATGAAATGGCTTACCAAGGTAGTCATCCGCTCCGGCCTTAAAACCATCAATTCGCTCATGCCAAGTATCTCTTGCAGTTAAAACAATAACGGGCAGCAACAATCCTTTATTACGCCAATATTTAAGTACTTCAAGCCCATTGAGTTTGGGTAAACCTAAATCAAGCACAACAACATCGTAAATGCCTTCACAGCCTAAAAATTTTGCATCAACACCATCATTAGCTACATCAACTGCATAGCCTGCTCGTTCGAGATCCTTTTCTAAGGTGTGGATCAAATCAAGGTCATCTTCAACCAGCAATAAACGCATAAATTAGTCCTCAACCTCTTATTTTATTAACTTACCTGTTTTTGCATCAAAACTGTATTCTTTAATAATTCCTTCATTATTTACTAGTTCTATTTCATAAATCAGTTGCTTTTTCTTTATTTCTAATTCAACTTCAATAATCTGACCTTGTTCAATTTTTTGTAAATTTTTCAAAATTATTGCTAACGGTATAATGTCGCCTGAATCTACCAAGTCTAAGGCTTGCTCATGATCTTCTGCTGCAAATATTGATGAAGATAAAGTTAATATTACTATTGAACAACATAAACAAACGGCAAATATGGGGTTAAAAATTTTGAATTGATTGATCATATAATTTCTCCTAATAAAGTGACTTTATTATTTACCTTAATCATGCCAATAACCAACACCGGGTATGCTTACCTCATCTTCATTAAATGAGCCATTTGCTGTATTTGAATGACATAAATTACATTGACTAAAACTACCTACTTTAGAGTTATCAATTACAAACCTTTTAGGGATCTCATCATGCTTTTTAATAAAATAAGGCGTTAATGTAATTCTATCAATAACTATAGTTCTATCTACCGATGCCATTATTTTCCTTGAACGTCTATATTTAGAAAAATCAGCCGCATTCGTTGTTAAATAATTCAATATTTCAATATGTTGTTGCGGTAATAACTCAGCATTATCTCCATAATGCTCTTCAAGGTTCCCCATAACTTTCATCCACGATTTTTTAGGTAATAACCCTGGTGAATAGGCCATATGACAACTGCCGCATTCCTCATCGTAATTTGCATTGTTAACAGGTAAAACTCCCGGTCGCTTTAAATTCGAAAAATCCCAAAACTTATCACCATCATGGCTTAATGCTTGTTGCGATGATATAAAGCTAAAACTAAGCAATGACAATGTTGATATTATCAATACTGTTCCCATTGTTGATTTTTTCATGATGTTGTACTCCGTTTATATTTCTAGTAACTGGTTATTAAAAATTATTGGCTTTTTAAGTAAGCGGTAATATCATTTTTTTCTTGTTGAGTGCACTTTCGTCCCATAGTCCATTTACAATTACGTAAAAACCACTTATCTACTTTAGTTTTCTTTGTAAATCGCTGTGGGTTGCTAGATAGTGCCATGGGCTTTATTTGCTTATTGGTTTTAATATGTTTTCCCATAAGCGCCACGTTAGCCCCATGACAAGAAGTGCAACTACGTTCGGCATAAGTTTTTTTTCCGATAAACTTTTGTTGCCATAGCTGCTTACCTTTTGCCAAATTAGGCTGCTTAATTTGATTACTAGCTTCTTTTGTAACTTCATTATCAATATTCGAAGCCATAAGGCTTGTTGAGCAGCCTATTATCAAGCTAACAAAAAATATTCTCTTTAAAATAATTTGTTTAGACATAATTTTTCCTAACGATCAAAATGAAAAGTAATTTGTTCTATTCTTAACAACGTTTATTACCTGTAAACATTGATTTGATTAGGTTTTCGCTGTGGATTAAGCTTTCAACGATCACCCCAACAACGTGTACAGCAACAAGGAATAAGGTGAAATTGGCAAAAAACTCATGTACCTCTTCAACAATATCTCCCCAGAAAGGGCTTGCTTCTGATAAAAAGAAAACCAAAGGCCCTTGCCCCTCTTCAATGGCAAAAACAACTAATCCACTACAAACGGTAAACAACAAACTAAAAATCAAAAGGAAAACCATAGCCCCACCCGCAGGGTTATGACCTAGATAACGCTTTGCCTTGAGCGAGAAGGTATCTTTAAGAAAACGAATAATTTCTTGTTTAGAAAAAGTAAAATCTGAAAATTTTGCATGCTTTGTTCCCACAAAGCCCCAAAATATTCTAATAGTGAGTAAACTCAATATGGTGTAACCAGCCCATGAATGAATGCTAAGGTAATCATCCTCAGTGATAAAAGCGACTGAGAAAGCAAGGACTAAAGTCCAATGAAAGATGCGTACTAGAGGATCCCAAATATACTCTTTATCAGATTGAATCGATAAGTTTTTATTGTGGCTATTTCTATTAAATAGTTTCATGACATCACTCCTTTATTTAGTGTTGTCATAAATGTAATCAAGTAAAATGAATTCAAGCTGAATTTATAAGGTGTTTGTTTTCAAAGTCAATGACTAGTTGCTACCCACCAAAACACTTAGCTATTTAATGTTAAACCATTCATTTTTATAGGCAAAACTTCCCCACAAAGCATGAGCAAGTGCTATTTCAGATAAATTGCCAGTACTCTTTTGAGAATAAAGTTTCTTATTATTAAAGTTATATTTAAATTTTAATGGCTCTTTTTGTGGTTGCAAGATTGCAACATTTTCCCCTTTTATATAAGCAAAATTATCAGCATACTGCATCATTGCACGCCCCCCTGAATTAACATTATTGAGATCATGACCAAGCATAGGTGAGGTGTTTTTTATACCAATCAGTGACAATAAAGTAGGCGCTAAATCAATCTGACTAATTAGCCTATTATCTGTAAAGTGCTCTTTTTTTCCATTAAGAATAATACCTGGTATATGAAAATTTTTGATTGGCACTAAATCTACCCCTGACGCTCTAGCATCATGATCAGCAACGATAAGAAATACAGTATCCTCCCAATATGGTTGTTTTTTTGCCTTATCAATAAACTTACCTAAAGCATAGTCTGCATATTGAATGGCTTTATGTCGCAATAATTCCTTGGCATCATATTTACTCAATTGTTCTTTCGTATATTTTATAGGGGTTACTCTTTTGTCTGGAATTTCAAAAGGGTCATGATTGCTTGATGAAAAAATGAAGGTAAAAAATGGTTTATCAGATTCATTTAATTTGGTTATTTCTTTATCTGCTTGCTTAAATAAGTCTTCATCACTGGCCCCCCAAGATGCAACAAAATTTGGATTTTCTATATCATCAAAATCTACAATATCAGCAAAGCCGTTACCCAGAAAAAAACTTTTCATGTTGTCGAAATGGCTTTCTCCGCCATAAATAAACTGCGTTGTATAATTGTTGGCTTTTAACAAACTAGCAATGGTAAAAAAATTCGTTTGCGATTTATCAAGTTTGACAACGGCCCTTGCAGGGGTGGGCGTAAATCCAGTAATCACTGCTTCAATCCCCCTAACAGATCGAGTTCCCGTTGCGTACAATCGCTGAAAAGACCACCCTTCCTTGCTTAATTTATCTATCGCTGGAGTTAGGGGTAATCCGCCTAATGAAGAGACAAATTGAGCACCTAAACTTTCTTCTAAAATGATAACTAGATTTTTAGGCTTTCCTTGATATACGGGTAAATGCGTAGCAAGTGATGGTTTCACATTAGAATAAAATGACTTCGAATCTAGATCAGTTTCTTTTCTAACAATTTCTATCACTTTTTCAGGAGCCATTTTTCCATACATTTTTGCTGCATTACTTTCATTACCGAACTGTTTGTATGCATGGGCAACGCTATACGCGGAATTAAGCGTTAATGAGTTTATTAAGGGATCTGTCGAGAAATATACAAATGAAGGGTTTATAGGCCGATGAGCTAGTGTTCCTCTTGCACACAAAAATAAAGTTAAGAATAAAATTAAAAATGTAGATATAGCTGACGCTGAGCTAATAGCTTGATTTGCATATTGGGTTGAAAAAATTAATCGAGAAATTGACAAGTATAATTTGATCAAAAAGGCCAATAATAGAGACACTATAATTATTGTCCACAAATGCCCCTCAAAGAGCATATTAGCAACTTCATTGGGGTAAATTAAATATTCTATAAATAGGCGATTGGGACGAAAACCATACTCATGAATAAAGGCAGGAGTAGCTAATTCAAAAAAGGTAATAATGATAAAAATACTTAAAAATACAAGTTTTAGTGCTTTTATCCAAACATGACGAGTTTTAGAAAAGTACATTAACCAAGGGTGAAATAACGCAGGTGAAATGAGTAAATAGCCTAAGGTACTTAAATCTATCCTAAAGCCATTAGCTAACAAGCTTACAAAGCTTTGCATGTTTTCAAACCTTTCGAATTGCCATACCCCTAAAGTCAATCGAGAAATTAACAGAGCAATCACTAGCAAGCTAAAAAACAAAAAGAATGGTCGTAATAAAGTAATCACAAAAAGAAGTACCGTATTTGAAATAAACGACACTAACTTTATGCAGTAAAACTTAAGGCTTCCTTAAAGCTGCCAAGCAATGATTTAAATTAAAATAACTAACCAGATAGCAATAGCGATAAAAATACTTATCAAAACGGCTGCTGAGCCAAGATCTTTCGCAAGTCCTGACAAAGGATTAATTTCTAAACCAATCCTATCAACCACAGTTTCAATTGCTGTATTGATAATTTCAGTAAGCAAAATAAATACCACAGATAACACCAAAGTTATTTGTTCTAATCGACTAATATCAAAAGCAAATGAAATAGGTATTACTATTAGCAAAAGTAAAATTTCTTGCCTAAAAGCGGATTCATTTTGATATAACCATTTAAAAGCTTTGAAAGAATTAAGTGATGCGAGATAAATTCTTTTTAAACCTTTAGGTTTGTTATTACTGTCAAACATTTGTTTACTTCTGTGTCCGTCTCAATATCTAATGCCATTCTCAATCTATTTGCATTTGATTTACAAGACAAAATGGGTAGATATAATTTTATATCCTAATGCTTAAATTAAACTTAAGCATAATAGAGTTGTTAGCTATTTAAGTTAATATAATTAAACTGTACGAAGTGTTTTGGCAAAATTACTTTAATCCAATAATACTTGCCAATATAGATTAAACGCATACATTATCTTATCGTTATTTAATTTAGCTAGCGTTTATGTTAAACATGGGAAGCTAATATCAAATCGTATTCCTCTCCCTATTTTACTGTGGCAAGTAATGTTGCCATTCAGAACTTGATTTACCAAATTATATACAACATGCAAACCTAGTCCGCTACTACCATTAATTCTATTTGTAGTAAAAAAAGGTTCAAATATTTGATTTAAACTCACTTGAGAAACCCCATCACTAGAGTCTTTATAACAGACTTTAACAACTTCATTTTCTTTGATAATATCAATTTCAATAATTCCCTCCTGCCCTTTAGCAAAGCCGTGAATTATAGAGTTGTTAATAAGGTTGGTGAAGATCTGAAAAATGGCATTAGGTAAACAATATATTTCAAAGTCATTGTTTTCCTCAAAAACGACTGTTATTCTTGATTCTCTTAATTTTGCCGACAAACTATGAAGTACCTCGGTGACATATTCTTTTATGAAAAAATGACGACGTTCCTCATCGGCTTCAGTCATTGAAACCAGCTTAAAACTACTAACTAGTTCAGTTGTTCTCTGAAGGTTCCCTTCTAAGATTGTAGATAAACCTTCTACCTCATCTATAAAATTGTCAAAAATTGACTTGGTAATTTTATTCTTTTTAAACTTATTTTTAATTTCTTTTGTATTATCAATCAATGAAGAAGCAGCAGTTATGCATATACCAATAGGTGCATTAATCTCATGTGCAATACCAGTAACTAGATTCCCTAACGAGGCCATCTTTTCTGATTGAACTAACATTTCTTTTGTTTGCTCTAGTAGCTCTATAGATTCTTCCAGTTCAATAGTTCTTTCTTTAACTTTTTCTTCTAACACTTCTTGCTGTATTGAAAGCTCATGTTCTTGCTTTTTTTGGTAGGTAATATTGGTGAGCGTTTGTACTATACCAGCAAATGGCTTCGCCTTATCAATTGGTGCAATGGATAAAAGGAACCATTGATTCATTTCTGAGAAAAAAACTTCTTTGCTACTTATTTTCTGGCCTTGTTTAATGATTTGACAAAAGCTGCATTGAGCTTCACTGACATCATTTGGATGAAAAAAATTATGAATAGGTTGATGTAAAACATCCGAGAGCTTAGTCCCAAATTGCTTTAATGCCGCTTCATTCGTTTGAACAACATTAGCTTCTTGATCGATCCAAATAGAAGGAATAGGTATTACATCATAGCTATTAGAGCGTTGAGATAAGAACAACAATGGCTCTTTGAGAGAAGTTAAAACTATCGCTTGATATATAGACCAATACGACAAGAATTTAAGTAAATGACCTATTACGAAAACTGGGCTATTAATATTGGCATATTGGGTAAAGCATATTTCGGCTCCGATCGTAAGAATTATTGAAGATAATAAATACCTTAATATCCTATTTGATAAGAGTCTTTTATGTTTTATAAATATAAAGGCAGCAAATATTAGAACAGCAATGATAATGTATTCAGTATAAATTTTAAAATCAGATAAGTGTCCGTCAATTAACATAGGTGGATTTAACACATTAAATGATATCCAGGAGATCAAGAAAGTACAAATTAAGAAAAAAGAAGAAATTAAAATTTTACTAACGGTATGCTTTAAAAAATAAGCCGAAGAAAGAAGAATGAAAGCTTCGAATAGGCGTCCAAATAGCCAAAAGTGTATTGTAACTTCCTCATCGGCTATTTTAAAATAAGGTAAACCCGTCATTGTAAAGGTATGCATTGCATCAAGAATTGATAGGAAAAAATATCCAATTCCTAAAAAGATCAGAAAGTCACTTTTTAAAAAATGTTCGGTATTCAGTACAACTATAAGCATCAACACACCGACAAAAACAGAAAATAGTTCGACTGTTGTGTGAAAAAGTAATGCTCCAACGTTATATCTAATGGTTAATAGAGCTACAAGGATAATTAAGGGTATCGTAGCAACGCTTAGCCAATCAAATTGCTTAGTTTCTTGCATCATGTGTTATCTTAATGGATTAATTATGCTAGAAGCCCCCCTTATTTATAAAAAAGGGTTTGTTTAAGTTGAGTATAGAGCATAAATTAATATTTTATATTTAAGACGTTAATATCGGTTTTGTTGTAGCTACAATTATGCAAAACTATCTTGCCGATGCCGTAATTTGTCCAGCATGTTAGTTAATTATTCCATTTAATTTAACCTCAAAAATTGTCTTAAATAAAACATGAGTTCCAAGGCTAAAATAGGAACATGCACCAATGCAGTTCTCGCTATAAGACACAATAATAAACGGTAAACCTTTGACATTAACCAATTTCAATTTCCCTTACTAATATCTTTTCACTCAATGTACCATCATCATTGGAAGAAAACTCAAGTATTCCTTCCAGTTCTATTTTGCTTCCGACACTCAAGTGAGACAAGAACTCCGTTAAATTAACCTCTTGTCCATTTAGTTCAAACTCAGTATTCTCATTAAAAATCGCAGTATGACCAACAATTGTGATACTTGAATCATCTATACCCTCTACTCTTGCTTCTAGCTTTATTTGTCCAAACTTGTCTTCATCATCAGATAGTTCTATTTTACGGGCGTAAATTATGTCATCACGAAGAACTCCTTTTACCTCTACTCCTGACCAGTTACCAATGTCAGCGATAAACTCTTCATAAGTCAACTCATCACCTTCTCCATCAAAATCAGTATGCTGATCAAAAGAAACTACGTGCTCAGATACTTCCAATATGTCTTGAGAATAAAATGGCGCACCCCAAATTTTTATTTCAGCCGCGCCTTCATGATGACCAAGCTCCAAGTCCAATGAATGAGCGGTAATATTCCCCCCATCGTCTTTGATACCTTTTATTTTGATTTGATCGCCTACATTAACTAATAGCCAAAATTGTTCGGCAGAAGCATCCTCGTCATTTACCTCAAATTCGGTCATATCTGTAATAAGAACATGATGGCTAGAAACAATAAGACTTCCCTCTAAAACCTCTTCAACAATCCCCCTAAATTCGGTGCGATTGTGTTCGTCGTCACCATCATCTCCATTCTCAATTTCAACTTGATGGGCAATAAACTCACCGTCAATAATTGCCCCTTCTACTTCTAACAACATGCCATCTTCTAATTGCTCAAAAAAAGTTGTTTGGCTAACAGAATCACCATCAACACCTTCAAACTTAGTATCAAGGTTAGTTAAAACCCTCACATCTACTATAACAAAACTAAATTCAGCAATATCAGAAACTAAGCCTTTAAGTTCAGTCGTCTCATCACTGTCTTCATTTTCACGTTCAAGTTTAGTGGCAATTTTTCTACCTGAAGAGTCGATAAACCCTTTTATTTCAATAAAGTCTCCGACAACCAAGTCAGCAATATCAAAAAAACGTTCATCATTATCAGACTCATCTTTCATTTTCGTTTGTTCATTAACCTCGAAAGTTACATCAAGCACAGTAACTGTGCTCGCATCGATATCTATCGCTTGAACAACACCTTCTAGTTTAAGGTTTGTTCGCTGGTGAATGCGTATTTCACTGGCGACTAAACTTCCATTGGCATCATAATCGCCTTTAATTTTAACCCTGATATTTAACGTTAATGAATCAACGGAGCCATGTTCAAACTCACTATCGCTCGTAGTAACAACATGTATATCATTAACGACAAAGCTGGCACTAGATTCAAACTCACTGATAATACCCTCAATGTGACGCTGATCTCCTTCATCATGTCCTTCTTCACCGCTATTGTCTTTGAGCTTAATATCGCTAATCACAAGAGTGTTATTATTTAACGATGGTAAATCTCCTTTAACTCTAACTTTGATACCGTCCATTAAATCTGCTTCAGTAAAACCGTCAAATTGTGCAAGGCTATAATCAATATTCAAAGAACCTAATATGAAAGTTTTATCTACCGTATCAATCGATTTAATCACTCCTTCTAATTTAAGTGTGGAGATGCCATCTTCTTTTTCTATTCTAGTTGCATACAATTGACCTTCAGCATCATAAAAACCACTGACTTCAAGAAAGTCACTAGGGATAAGCTCTGCCAAAACAACATTATCTAAGCTTGTTAAATCGTCAAAAATAATTATTTGACCGAGTATGACTAAAGAATTTGCAGCTAAATCTATGCTTTCAAGAGGACCTTTGATTTGCTCATCATAATGAATGCTCGTTGCTGAACCAGTTTTTCC
>JAPHTO010000165.1 GCA_026196955.1 Colwellia sp.
CGACAAACCCTGAATGTACAACCCCTAAAAAACTGTTAGCTTTTATCGAAAAATTACGTGAATTAAGCCAAGGTAAACCTGTGGGCATAAAATTATGTGTTGGTAATCCAGCTGAGTTTCTCAGTTTATGCAAAGCCATGCTCAGTACAGGTATTACGCCTGACTTTATCACCATTGATGGCGCTGAAGGCGGGACAGGCGCTGCGCCAGTAGAGTTTACTAATAGGCTAGGTACACTTTGTTTGGAAGGCATAAATTTTGTTCATAATGCTCTTGTAGGTGTGGGCTTACGCGATAGCATTACATTAATCGGCTCAGGAAAAACAGCATCAAGTTTTGATTTATTAACAAAAATTGCTGCTGGAGCAGATATTGTCAATGCCGCGCGTACTATGATGATGGCAATTGGGTGTATTCAGTCAAGGCACTGCAACACCAATAACTGTCCAACAGGGGTTGCGACTCAAAATCCTCACCGCGCTAAAGCGATTAATATTATCGACAAGAGCGAACGAGTTAAGAATTTTCATCACAATACGTTAGAAAGTTTCTATGAACTTGTTGGTGGCATGGGATTAGATGATCCAACCAAATTACTACCACAAATGATAAAGCGCCGCTCTCCTTACGGCACACAAATGTCTACCGGCAGCTTAATTGCACCGTTAAAAGCCAACGCGTTAATTGAAGACAATATTGTCAATGATACTTGGCGACATTGGTGGCATAGTAGTAGTGAAGATGAGTTTTACGTTGCTGACACTTACATTTTGTCGCCCGCAGAATTAATTTACGCTAAGCGCCTATGACACCTTGAGATAACTCATGGCAAAGGCATACTTTTTACATCAACCAATAATGTAAGGAATACAATGAAAAACATACTCTTATTAATCGTATTAATAACGTCTCTATGTACAATTTTTTCTCAATCTGCTCAAGCAGATAATACAGCAGAGGCCATTAAAAACTTTAAAAAATCACCACAGGTGAATAAATTTTTCAGTAGCTCATATGGCTATGCCATTTTCCCCACTATAGGTAAAGGGGGTTTTGGTGTGGGTGGCTCTTATGGTGAAGGGAGTGTTTATAAGCAAGGTAAAAAAACAGGTACCACAACAATGGCTCAGGTGACTATCGGTTTTCAACTAGGTGGCCAAGCATTTAGCGAAATCATTTTCTTTGAAAACAAAGAGTCTTATGACAAGTTCACCAGTGGTAATTTTGAATTCAGCGCACAAGCTTCTGCTGTTGCAATAAACGCAGGTGCCAATGCAAAAACCAGTACCACAGGAAGCTCTGCCGGTGCCGCCACTAGTCCTGATAAAAATCAACAACAAGGTATTTATCAAAATGGCATGGCCACATTTACCTTTATTAAGGGTGGTTTAATGTATGAGGCTGCTTTAGGTGGACAAAAATTTAGCTTTGAGAAGTTAGAAAAGAAAGATTAAAACCAAGCGGTATTAATTATTTTGATATAAAAAAGAGTAGCTCAAGCGCTACTCTTTTTTAGTAAAACAGCCTAAACGAATTAAGTTAAACGTACTAGCTGACCATCCACAACTTTAAATTGGTAAAGGCGAACCTTAGCAAAATAATCCGCTGCGCTTTGGTAATAATTTTGCTTCGCTGTTTCTACCCCATCAACAAAGTCAGGAATGTTATGGAAATCGACTAACATTTCATTAGCGCCAACCTCAACGATAACCACACCATGCTCAGCCATACGAGAGAACACAAGCTCATCGCTAATATCATCACGCCTAGTCGCTGTTTTCACTAAGGTATCAAAGAATAATGGCAACTGCTCTACTTCTGGGGGAATATCCCCTAATTGCCCCAAAATAGTATTCATACCATTTTTCAAGAAAGAACCAAAAGTACCTGATGATACAGAAGAGGTGGTGAAGTTGAATGATTTTAAACCTGTCACTTCATTAGCTTTATGCTCAGTAATGTACGCGCTATGCACATCGCCACCTATGGAAATAACACCATACTGGCTCATCACATTATCAACAAAGTTTGCTTTATATTGTGGAAAACCATCCCATTGATCGGCTTCTAAATAAAATCGTTGCTTTAAGTCCGCAGGAATTAGCTCAGAGCCTAAAACAAACTCTAACGGTACTATGTTTGAATCAGCACGACTTGATGAAAAATCAAACATTAATGGAGAAAAAGAAACCGAGCTTGCTAACACTTTCCATGTACTGGTTGAAGTCGCAAAAGTTTGCCCTAACCAAGCAGTTTGTTGATCATCAAAACCGCCCTGTACCGAGCTTCCTTGAAGTTGCGCAACATATTCTTTATACCCTGCATACAAATCATAGGTGTCTTTAATAACAAAGTAGCGGCTGCCTAAATAATTAAACAATGAGGTTTTACCCAAGGTATAAAACGCTAAACCTTGCTCAACTCCTTGCTCAGGTAATGCTGGTAACTGCTGAATAACGTGCTCATTTGGCAAACTTGCTTTGGCTTGAGTCAGTACTTGGTTTAAATAACTTGTCGCTAAATTACCTTGAACTGCCGCAACAGCGCGGGCTCGACCTTGAGTAAAAGCTTGTGTTTCATCCATGGCAACGCGTGCTAATATTTCTTGGGTGTATAAACCGGTAAATACTTCTAAAAATGCCGCTTTATAAGGAGAGAACATGGCGTCATCAATATTAATATAAGGTGACATTTGCGCAACTACACCATCAACTTGCGCCTGTACCATACCCGTAGCTAATAAGAATCCTGACAGTGTCGCTTGATCCAATTCTACTGCGGCAGGGAAAGCATCTTCAGGCAAGATATGATCGGGGCGATTAGTTCTAAAGTCAGTCATGGCAAGGTGTAAGTGTTGACCGAAGTGAAAATCGCGATAGATACGCGTATTGGGATATAAGTGGCTATCATCTATGGCTATTTCGCCTGATGCTAATTCACCTTGCGTATGCGGCTGTTGGTGATCAATCGGCATATATTCAAAGTAGGCCATTTCTGAATTTTTCTTACGCTGGGTTTGCTGCTCATCTGCTGCGCCATCAAGGTAAGTTGCGCGATCAGTCCAGCTATCATCAGAGAATTCATGATCATCCCAAATGGCAATCATCGGAAAACGTTCATGCACTTTTTGTAATAACTCATCAGAGCGATATTCTTTGTAGAGTTGACGGTAATTATCTAAGCTATTTGCTGCTTGCGTTGTCTTGTCACCAACACCAATGGTTAACACGTTTTCACTGTCATTAAAGGTAATAGAACGATCATTGGTACTTTCTTGAAACAAAGGATCGCCAGTGGTTTCATAGATGTAATCCCCTAGATGCACAACAAAATCTAAATCATCATTATCTAGTACTGACAAGTAAGTATTATAGTAGCGACCGATATAATCTTGACAAGAAACATACGCAAATTTCACCTTAGTATCGCTATCAAGACTTGGAGCAGTTTTAGTTCTACCATTCTTACTTAAATAATTCATACCGTCTTTTTGATAAACAAAGCGATAATAGTAATGTTGTCCAGCATTGAGCTCTGTCACACGCACCTTAAGGCAGTTATCAGCAACAGCTAAGGTAGTAAATGCTTCCTCAACCACCAATTGGCTAAAGCTTTCATCAAGGGATACCTGAAGGGTAAGCGCTATATCTACATCAACACCATCTTCAACGCGGGTCCATAAAATAACGGAGTCAGGTTTGGGATCGCCTGACACGACTGATTGAGGGAAAAATTGGCTACCAAGAATGGTGCTGGGACCAGTAGAGAGTGCTTCAACATCAACCTCATCATCTGAATCATTACAGCCCATTAAATTACTTGTCATCACAGCCCCGGCAGTGACGACTAATGTTTTTATAAATTTACGACGGTTGTATTGCATGCTCTTCCCTCATTTTTATAATTTGCTTCAATGTACGCTTTATTGAAAATATATTAACAAAAAGTAATGGTTTAAAAAGGACATTGGGCTGACTATTATGGACAAAGAATTGATAATTTAGGACAAAATAATCGTCTTGATTTAAACGTTACAACAAAACAGCTGGTTCTTTGAAAAGGCATTTCGCTAATTCACTTATCTTGTAAACTATGTTTGACTCTAACAAGGTGGGTAATTATATTGAAGCCATCTCTTATTGTTTAGTTCGGATAATTTAGTGCGCTCACTGCTTTTCTTATTTTCATGTTTTTTATTTTCCTTAAGTATCAATGCGTTCGCACAAACCGTTGTGATCCAAGGCACAGCAAGAAGTGATTATGTGGTTAATATTTTAACGCAAGCATTAAGTTATAGTACGGATAAAAATTATCAATTGAAGTTTTACAATCAATCTCTTCCCAAGGTGAGAGTTTTTCAAAATATCGCCAATAAGGGCGGCATTGATATTATTGCCGCAGGTGCGACAATCGATAGAGAGAAAATGCTACGCCCTATTTATTTCCCGCTAATTAAAGGACTTTTTGGCTGGCGTATTCCGCTCGTCAGTGAAAAAAATGAACATTTGTTTTTACCTAAATTATCAACTGCAGCATTTAAGAAACTGACTGCTGGTCAATTACGCAGTTGGTCAGATACAAAAATATTAGAAAGTAACAACTTACCTGTAGAAAAAGGCAGTCATTACCAAGGTTTATTTCACATGTTAACGGCCAATCGATTTGATTATTTTCCTCGCTCCATCCTTGAAATACAACGCGAGTTAGATGAGCACAAAAACATGAAAATTGTCATTGATAGCAATATACTTATCCATTATCCAACGGCGCTTTATTTTTACGTTAATAAAGACAATGAAGTGCTGGCTGAAGATGTGAAATTTGGATTAGAGCAATCATTAAAAGACGGAAGTTTTGAGCGTATTTTTACGCATTATTATGGTGAAATAATTAACCATACCATTAATGAAAAAAGAAGGGTTTATCAGCTAAACAATCCTTTTTTGCCAACAAAAACCCCCTTACATAGAAAAGAACTGTGGGTAGATTTAGCTGTAAATTAAAACTACTCTCTAAAGTTTTTCTTGGCCGTCACTTTTCTAAAGGTCTTTGGAAATAGGCGAGCAATGGTTGGTGCCCAATAGCTAATACCTTTTCCGATTACGACTTCTTCTTTATCTTGCTCAATGGCCTTTATGATTTGTTTCGCGCAATCATCCACGGCAATACCATGTTTAATTGAGCCTGCAACCTTACCAAACCTACTGCCATCAGCAACCATCGCATTGACTGAAATTTTAGTTTGTACAAAGCCAGGACAAATCGTCAGTACCTGCAAACCATTACCGCTTTCTTCTGCACGCAAACAATCCATATAACCAATAATGGCGTGTTTTGAAGCGCTATACCCTGACATACTTTTACCGCCAACCTTACCCGCAACGGAAGAAACAGTTACTATCATACCATTGGTCATGCTGGGCAATACTGCCTGTGTCATGGCAACAGTACCAAAATAGTTCACTTCCATCACTTGTCTTTGCACTGCAAGTTGCGTTTCGCGTGCAGTACCTCGCTGCGCTATGCCGCCATTATTAACAAGTATATCGACACTACCATGCTTAGTAATATATTGAGTAACAATGTCAGTGGTTTGCTCTGCATTGGCTAGATCTAATGGCACAACGTGATGACGCTCGCTATTCACTAACTGCTGTTTTAATAGGGTTAGTTTTTCGGTATTTCGCGCAGATAAAACCAGTGAAGCGCCTTGCTTAGCACAGGCTATTGCTAATGCTTCACCAATGCCTGATGATGCACCTGTGATCCATATTTTTTTATTATTAATATTCATGGTAAAGGTTACTTATTGATACCCATGGCGTTAAGCTTAATTGCTATTTTTAACACCTAATAATTCACGAATTGATTGTGATATTTCTTCAATGCGTTCAGCGTCAACAGGGGCGATAAAAATAGTATCATCGCCGGCAAGCGTTCCTAAAATTCCGGCAGATTCTCCCATGCTATCAAGCATTCTTGAAATTAAGGGTGCTCCGCCAATACCTGTTTTTAAAATGATTTGCATATTGTTGTGCTTAACACTAAGTACCACAGATTCAATTGAATGTTTTGATTTAGGTACAGCAAGCTCATCCGGCAAAATATAAATCATTTCATTATTAGCATTGCGCGTTTTCACCGCGCCTAGTTTCGATAACAAACGCGAAATTTTCGCTTGTGACATATTATCAAAACCTTGCTCAGACAAGGCTTGCGCTAATTGCCCTTGAGAGCCATAACATTGCTCTTTCAACAAACGCTTAAAAGCATGCACTAAATTAGATTCATTTTGTTTTCTAGGTGAGGTCATTTAAATACCATAAGTACAATAATATTGCCGTTATTCTACACCAATTAATATTATTTAGCATAGCTAGTGTTGACTGGTTATTTAGACTAGCGCAAACTGACTAGGTCAATAAGTTTATTAACAATAATATAACATTTAACTTCACATTGTGACTTCAATAATTATCGAGAATTATCACTATGAAAAAAATCGCATCATCATTGATTGCAACAGTCCTTGCGTTCGGAGCTAACACAGCATTAGCAGATGAAGGTATGTGGCAACCTAACCAATTACCGACTATAGCCAAGCAATTAACGCAAGCTGGTTTAAAACTGAACCCAAAGGATTTAACTGATTTAACGGGGTTCCCCATGGGCGCTATTGTCAGCCTTGGCGGTTGTACAGCCTCCTTTGTTTCTGATCAAGGCTTAGTTGC
>JAPHTO010000076.1 GCA_026196955.1 Colwellia sp.
ACAAATATCAATTTAGTCATTGCCGCTACTGATGATATGGCGGTAAATAAAGCCATTTATCAAGAAGCGACACCGCTAAATATTTTAACCAATGTTGTTGATCAGCCTGAGCTCTGTACCTATATTACCCCGGCAATTATTGATAGAAGCCCGATGATTATCGCCCTATCAAGCTCAGGCAGCTCGCCAATATTAATTCGTATGCTTAGAGAGCAAATAGAAAAAACCTTACCGCAAGCCTATGGAAAATTAGCTGATTTTTCTCACAAGTTTCGAGATCACGTTAAAGCGCGAGTGAAAGGATTACGTAACCGCCGCAGCTTTTGGGAGAACACCCTAAGAGGCCCAATAGGTCAAGCGGTACTTGATGGCAAGCAACAACAAGCCGAGCAGCAATTAATTGCCAGCATAAAACAAGAAATAGCGCCTCCTTCAGGGGAAATCATTTTTATTCAAACAAAAGACGGTAATCCTGATAACTTAACCTTAAGTGCCCATCGTGCTATGCAGTTTACTGATGCTGTGTTCTATGATGAAGACGTTAATACTGACTTAATTGAATATGTTCGCCGCGATGCAGAGAAGTTTCCACAAGAAATCTCATCAAGCATATTAATTAATTATCAACATGCCATAGAGTTGGCGAAGCAGGGGCAGAAAGTTATCTATTTACTAGCCGGTAATGATCCCCTGCCGCAAAATGAAGCACTGACACATAGCGGTATAATAACTCATGCTCATGTTTGTGGGGATTAGCTAAGAAAATATAAATAAGATCACTTGGTGTGCCAAAAAAAAGTCACTGCAAGGCGTTTATCTCTTTTTTCTTTGCCGAAATATCCGCTTGCGCTATGTGCTATGTTACCTTTAAATAATATTAGTCGATTAAATTTATTTTCAATCGCCACATCTTCATACCAAGCACTTGGTGGCAAACTGTCAGTTTTCAATGCATCAACCAAATTATGATAGGGTGCTTTTACTATATTGCCACCTGCAGCACCATTTGCATATTTCAGTCGATAAAAGGAAGTGCCTGAGTTCGGCTGAGGATTTTGACTTAAATAAAGCACTGCACCATATTCACACAACTGCCTATTATCAACATGAGGCCTTGCAGCCCCTTCCTCTGAGCCAACTAAAATAGCCCAATTACTATTAACAATAACCTTATCTGATTCAGCAACCGACAATGACTTTTTGTCAATCTGTTGTTTCACCCATAACTCTACCTTTTCTAACTCGCTTTTTTTCAATGCTTTTCTGGTACGCATGCCTGGCCAAAGTTCATTAGTATAAGGACTTCCCAGAATCCATTTGCTCTTATTAAAACACCTGTTAGCAATTTTAACTGCTTCGGCTTGCGAAAAAAAATTATCCTCAACCCAGTAGTTAACACCCAACTCAGGTTTTTCATATGGCAATGTTGGCGAACCAAATGGAACATCAGGCAAAATCATTTGATCGGTATATTTTTCATGCATAAAATGAAAATCACTATAAATTAAATTGTTTAGAATAACTTAACAATTTATAGTGCTGAATGAAATAGCAGCTTAAATAAAACGTATCTAACTATACATTCAACACACTTTGTGGAGATTAGCTAAGTAACCTCTTTGGTTTCCGACAGCGTCACAGCTAATTTCAACGAGTTTTTTCATTTAGTTCATGATGATACGACCACATAAAAAAGCAAAACAAAGTTGGAGTGTCCGCCCTGCTTATGCTTTAAATGTAAAGCATCTATAACGCAATATAGTTTTGTAGCGCCGCTATTAAAGTACAAGGCTAATATATCGCCCCTCGACCTTGGGGCGATATATCTACAAAATAATTTTACAATGACATCACAAAATCAATAAGGGCTTGGCGCTCTGTTTTGGCTAACGCCATAAAATCACTTTTACTTTGTGCAGCTTCGCCGCCATGCCACAAAATAGCTTCTTCAATGCTTGCTGCACGACCATCATGTAAAAAACCTGCGGCGGGATTTACCGTTTTAGTCAAACCTATTCCCCATAATGGTCTTGTTTTCCATTCTCGGCCACTCGCGGTAAAGTCACGGCGATTATCCGCTAATTCCTCGCCCATATCATGTAATAACATATCAGTGAAAGGGTAAATATGCTGATCTTTTAGCGCTTCAGGTGCTGTTAAGCCACCAACAAGTAAATCGCCCGTTGCAGTAGTAAAATCAGGTTGATGGCAAGAAGTACAATTAACTTGGCTAAATAGCTGTGCGCCTGCAATCACAGATGCATCTTCAATATTACGCCTAGCGGGTACTGCTAACGTTTCAGCATAAAACACCACTTCATCTGAAAATGTCTGAGAGGCCTCGGTATTGCCTTGCTCATCAAGGCCAGTATCTGTAAATCCTGTTCGCGCTAAATAACTTTCATGCAGCGGTGTATTGGCTATACTTTCTTCGGGGAAAAGTGGATTAGTTATTCCCATATCTCCACGTAAAGCGCCTAGTGATTGAACACGTACGCTTGGAGTACTCGCTTTCCAACCAAAACGACCTAAAGATACAGGAATGAGATCATTATTTTTCGCTTTCACGGGATCAAACACCCAGTTTGGTCGACCTGAGATTCCATCACCATTCGCATCCTCTTCATCGGCAAGCGCTAAAATGTCTGCTTCACGGATCAATTCTAATAAGCCCAAACCAAATACAGGCATACCATTTCTTGGGCTGTAACGAACATCGGCTTGTAAAATAGCACTATTTAAACGATTTCCAGCACTCACATCATAAGGCTGCTCGATGGTAAAGGTAGGTTTTTTAAGTTCGACCGTACTACCATCTTCATAAGTTACTGTTGAATATTCATAAGCAAGGTAAACATCTGCTTGACCAATAAAAGGATTTTCTTGCCAATCTTCTCTGGCTTTTAAAACACCACGATGAAATAGCTGTGTACCAAAGCCGTCAACACCAACATTTTTACAATAATTATTTGTTATTGATGGCTCTGTGCATAAGCCATCATCTATACTCATGCGTAAAAAGATACCAGCTTCAGGGCCTAACAGCACTCTATCTTGTCCTTGAGCTAAAGTGACTGTAGATGAGCGACCATCACGTTGATGACATGAATTACAATCTTGGTTGTTAAATACGGGTCCTAAGCCGTCTAACTCAGGATGCTCAGTATTAGGTGCCGTTGTGAATGCGGTTTCAAAATGTGTATCACCCGTTAGGTGTTTATTTAATTCTTCATCGGTGAGATTAGGCATAGGCGTAGAAAAGCCATGACCTGAATCACTGGCATCGACGGCAGTGGCATCACCACCCAGTTTACTCACATGGGTATAAGCAGCTTGTGGTTTTTCTTTAACAGTTTCATCTGAATTGCTTGAATTACAAGCAGAGATGATTAACGCACTTATTATAACGATGACCAAATTTGGCCATTTAGCGTTATTTAAATTCTTCATAGGGAATACTTCCAGAACATCTTCTATACAGATATGCATCCATGCACAACATTCTTCCTTGAAAAGAGATAATAATGACTAGATTACTGTTGCCACTCTTGCAGCTTGGTTAATACATCATTTTCTAATGAGGTTTGCAGTGTTGATAAAGCATCAATTGCCGCTTGGATCCTTACCCTAGCATCAGCATCATTAATGGCTTGTCGAAAAGGTAAATCATTATCACCGGCAATTGCTTTTATGGCGGCAATTGCCTCTGCTATTTCTGTATCGACACGCGTTGCTAAGACTTCATCAGCCGCCGCTACAAAGTCAATAATCCCTGCTTTATCTGCCTGCTCTGGAAACTCACCACGGTAAACGTTTTGCACACCACGAATGTTATCGGTGAAATCAGCTAAAGAATTCCAGCTATACTGTGATTCCACTTTGCTGGTATCAATGTTATCAATGCTGCTGCCAAAGGGCTCAGCTATTTTCCCGTTACCTACTTCGTCAACAATACCAATCATGCCATTAATTAGCTCTTCAACAACACCTAGCTGAGAAGCATAAACATCATTGTTTGCTGTCAGTAATAAGTCTTTGTATGCCACTGAATTTGTGTCATTTGGATCATTAGCCACTGTCCAAGCATCATATAAGGTTTGCGTATAGGATTTAAAAACTTCCACTGCTGCAGATAAATACTCTCGCTCAAGCGCTGTCATTTCTTCAATGCTTTTTTCATTATCAGCAACACCATCACCAAATAATAAATACTCCATGGTATGAAAACCTTGTACATCATCGTTAAAGGTTTTCAATTCATCAGCGCTAAAGCCTGTTTGAGCATCTAACAATGCTTGTAAATCACTGGTATTTAACGGCCAAGTATCTAAATGTGGGTCAATAGACAAAGCATCAACAGGGCCAAAAATATGTGATTCTCCTTGCTCCCAAGGTACTCGAACATCTTTCCATGCTTGCTGCGCTGCCGCTAAGTTTTCTGCTGTAGGTGTATTGACTAAGGTTTGGCTAGCAAGAAGAAAATCAGCCGCTTCATCATTAAGGCTTTGATAACCTGCCACAATGACATCATTGGTCAAATTAGTGATCATTTCTGTTGCTGCAAAGCTAAAGCCTGTTGGCTCAACGACTTTTTCCTCTTCTGATGATGAGCTACTACCACAGCCAGTAAGCGCAATGGTTGATATCGCGAGAGCGAGTATAGATTTTTTAAATATCATGTTGTGTCCTTTTAAGATTTATTAGAATAGGTTGTTTATATTGAAAAGTAATAGCCCATAGATAAGCTGAAACTGCTGCTGTCATCTAAATTACTCTGTGCATGCATTTGCTGAGCAGCCTGAGCTTTTAAAACAAGGTTATCGATAGGAAAATAATTAATGCCAAAGGCGACGGATTGTTTGTTAAAACGTTCGGTTGCATTGCCTTGCTCAACCTTTTTAATTGGGTTGGCATATTCATAAGTTGTATATAAATAGAGTGGCTTAGTTAGGTTAAAAATATTTTGGCTATTAAAAGCCACCTCAACAAATGAAGACTCAGCTTCACTACCTAATTGAGAGAAGTTGCCTGGTTTAAGACCTGGCGTGGTTTTGTTGGCATTTGTAATGGCTTGGCTGTCATCTAAGCGACCAAACAGGTACTGACCACGTACTAGCCAATTATCATAACTATAGGCACCATGAAGGCCAAAAATTGTCAGATTGCCATCACCTGAAACTTTGGTATTATTGTTGCGATTTCCTGATGTATCACCTGTATAAAAGCTAAAACCTACTCCTTTACCCGCTTTTACATCGCCATAATCTACGCGTAACGTTAACGCTAAGTCATCAGCATTGACTTGTTCAAATCGCTTTTGATGTCCTGTTGACACCCAGCCATAGGTACGAAAATATTCAGAATTCAACCCAGTTGTAATCAGTGTTTGCGCTGTAAATCCTTGCCACTTGCTAATAAGGTTAAAGCCTGTTTCATGCCAAACTTGAGGAATTAATGTCGCCTCACTCCAATAACGCTGCGTAGAAAAATACTGGCTTGGTTTATGTAAATCAGTGCCTAAGCCAACAGGAACAAAAATATGCCCCATTTTTACGGTAAAAAACTCATTAGCCATGTATTTTGCTTGCAGCTTTTCAACAATAATTTCGCCGCCTGCTTCAATTTCAGTTTCAAATTCACCAAATTCTTCAAAGCCATCGTATTCAAGAGCGGCGCCTGTACCGCCATGTTCATATTCAAGCTCAATCTCTACTTGCCATTTAAGATCAAAGTCGTAAACAAACTCTAAAACCACACGCTCTAAATCTGTAGTTGCTCGACGCTCTGGATTGGTATCTTGAATATTTCGATAAGTATCTTCACTTTTATAAAGCACACTACCATAGGAATTAATTTGCCATTTTTTATCACCAACATCTGTTTGTTTGGGGTGGCTAGGTGATGAGCCTTTTAATTCAGCTAATTCTTTTTCAATTAACCGTAATTGCTCTTGCTGCTGCTCAAGCGCTACTTGCAAGTTTTCTTCTGTAGTTTTTGCAGCGACAGCACAAAAACTGGTTAAGGAGATCATGCTATACGCCACTATAATTATCGTGATTCTTTTCATTAAACACCAAACGCAAATGAGAATTAATATTATTTAGTGCGATAATAATTACAAATAAATCCAATTGCAAGTGAGAATCGTTTTTATTTACAATTAAGGTATAGAACGGAAAAACAACAACTGAATAATTTTTCTGAATAGACTTTTAGAAGAAACCAATATATAAATCAGCTTGCTTATGTCAGTTTATTTTACAAAGCTAAAAGTAGCACTCATCAATAACAACCTAATAGACTGAAAACAAAAGACAATATAAATTTGGAATAAAAAATGCATAAGACATGTAAATACATGTTATTATTGTTATTAACGTATACAAGTTTGTTTAAAGATGTCAAAAGGACATAATATGAAATCGATTACCACCCTTGCTTTATCTGCTTTACTCCTTTTAAGCTCCAATGCAAATGCAGGATTAATTGGTGTTAACTATATAGAAATAACCAATGAATTGAATACTTGGTTACAAGTAGCTGAGGTAGTAGCAACTGATATGTCAAACAATGATGTAGCACTTACTAGTGAAGGAGCTGTAGCAACAGCGCCAGATTCTTGGAGTGTAATATCTGGCCCTGAGAAAGCTATTGATGGTATCACTTTGGGCAATTATAGCTTAGGCCAAATATTTCATGAGGGTAGTAATAACACTCACGACACCTTAACAATCACTTTCGCTTCATTGCAAGAGCTAAATTCTATACAAGTTTTTGGGCGTACAGACTGTTGCCAAAATCGTGATTTATTTCGCGTCACTTTTTTTGGTGAACAACAAAATGCTCTTTATTCAACGGTAATAGATTCAAGAACAAATGGCGTAGACCCTATTGTTGTGTTACCAAACACCCAAGTCCCAGAGCCTTCAACAATTGCTATTTTTGCATTAGGCCTTCTTGGATTAGCATCTCGTAAATATCAAAAATAACCTAATTAAGAAGCCCCCACTTCTATCTAAAGAAAAACACCACTTCATTGAGTGGTGTTTTTTATAGCTAATTTTTTGTAACATACCCTATTTTTAGTAGAGCAAGCTAGTTAAGAGTAAGCGATACGCCCCTACTGAAATCATTTGCTTCTGAGGCTGCTTGGAGCTTACTGTCTTTTAGATAAATTAACTGTAAATCACCAAATGCCCCTTCTGCTGTTTTATAACCCATCTCTTGCAATGACTTTAAAACATCAACATCGATCCCTGAATAATGCTTAATTTTATTTTTTGGCCATAATTGATGATGAAATCGCGGCGAATTAACTGCCTGCGCTGCATTCATATCAAACTCTAGTGTATTAAGAATTGATTGATAAACTGAGCTGATAATCGTGGTGCCTCCAGGCGAGCCCGTCACTAACTTAACTTTTCCATCCTTAAGTAAAATGGTAGGTGACATTGAAGAGAGCATACGCTTTTTCGGTTGTATCTCATTAGCCTTACCGCCTATAGCACCAAAAACATTGGCAACACCGGATTTGGCACTAAAATCATCCATCTCATCATTTAAGATGAAACCAGCCCCTTCAACAATAACACCACTGCCAAAGGTATAATTGATTGTTGTTGTATTTGACACAGCATTACCCCATTTATCAACAATAGAAAAATGCGTGGTATCTGTGCTTTCTTTTAAACCTGGCTTAATAGCTTTAGTTTCTGATATTTTTTTAAGAGAAATTTCTTTCGATCGATTGCTTAAGTAGTTTTGGTTGAGTAACGATTCGACAGGTACATTAACAAAGTCAGGATCACCTAAATATTCCGCTCTATCGGCAAAGACTCGTTTACCTACTTCTGAAAGTAAATGGATATAATCTTTTGAATTATGCGCATAAGTGTTATCTCCTTTAACCTGATCATACATAGTTAACCATTGCAATATTGCCACACCACCTGAGCTTGGTGGGGGTGCTGTGATCACAGTGTAGCCTCGCCATTTTCGAAGCAGTGGACTCCGCCAAACAGCGCTATAATCAGCTAAATCTGCTTTATTAATCAAACCGCCATTTTTATGCATAAACTGACTGATGATGTCAGCAGTTTTCCCTGTATAAAATCCATCTCTACCCAATTTTGATATCCGCGTTAGCGTTGCAGCAAGCTCAGGTTGCTTAAATACTTGTCCTGACTTAGCGTGAGCAAAGTAATTTGAAAAATTTACTTCTATGCCTTCTTGATTAAAACTATTTATGCGCCATTCTATGGCTTCCTGCATTTTAGCGTGCACAATATAGCCTTCTTCTGCAAACTTAATAGCAGGCGCTAACAAGACAGACCAAGGCTTAGTGCCAAACTTTTGATGTGCTTTCCACATTCCATCTACTGTGCCCGGCACTCCAGCAGATAATATGCCGTACAAAGATAAATTAGGGATAACCTCATTATTATCATTTAGATACATATCGCGTGACGCTTTTTCTGGGGCAACTTCACGATAATCTAAAAAATTTGCAACGCCATCTTTATAAATAGTCATAAAGCCACCACCACCAATATTACCCGCTTCAGGTAACGTAACGGCCAAAACAAACTGCGCAGCTATTGCAGCATCAATGGCATTACCACCATCTTCTAAGATCTGCTGACTAACTTCGGCGCTGTAACTATCAGGCATAGCTATAGCGGCACCACCATCAGCTTCAACTGTAGTGGTGAGAAAAAGTACACATATGGTAAAAAAGGTTATTATTTTTGTGTTCATCGTTTATTCCTTAAGATAAGGAATTCACTGTAAATGTATTACTAGCTCTTTGCAATTTTGCATTCGGCATAAAGTTAGCCATGGATTTGAATTGATTGTTGATCTTTCTTGGTCATTTTACTGACGATCAACTTAAAAGAATTATCCATCATGCGCTCTAACTCCCCTTTAGGAATTGAGCCATCCAAAATAACACTATTCCAAGAAGCTTTATGCATGTGATAACCAGGTAATATTGCAGGAAAAATATCGCGCAACATAACCGCTTCATTGACATCACATTTAAGGTTCAGCCAAAAGTTTTCACTGGCTCCCTTAAAGACACTTTCAGGCCCTAAGGCAAGTGTGGCGAACATTTTACTTTTCACTTTAAACACCTTTACATCATCACCGAAAGGGTAATACAAAGAAGTTTCAGGCTTTGAGAGTAAGTATTGCTCTACTTGCTGTGCGTTGAGAGTGTCAGGCATTTTGCTTCCTTAATGTCGATTCAAACACTTCACGGTGAAGTCTTTCAGTTAATTTAGCTTAAAAGGTGCTGAGATGAAATATTAATCATAATAGGCCGATCTATTATAATGAATCACTAACTATTAATGAGATTTATCATTATGTGTAGTACGCCAAAGCCAAAACGCAAAATAAAAGCCAAACTGAGCAGTAACTCTGTCGGCATTTTAGCGACCATGAGTAGTGAAAAAAGACTGAGATTTGCACAACGGGCAAATCAAGCAAGTGAGCGCCGTATTGAAGCTCAAAGGATAAAGCACAAGAAACAACGACATGTTAACAAGCTAAACACTACAGTAAGCAACAGTTCAAACCAGAAAGCTAGTAAACATGAAAAACAGTCATGGCTTTACTGGCTATTAGATGCCCCTTTTAGCAAATTCATGCGTAAACTAGTCTCTTAATTGAAATTGATTATATCGACTTGTTCAAGAGTGATGCTATCACCTGTTTTGTTGTAATAGCATCACCTAAACGATAACAGAAGATAGGGTCTGTGAATGAAGCTTAGAAGCTATAGGTTGCTTCAGCCCATGCACTGACACCTTCATTGGGTAATCGTGACATCACTGGAATCTCCGTGCCTTTAACACGGTTATAACCACCTAAGTGATTTTGATAGTTTTTATCTAACAGATTATCAACGCCAAAGCGCAAGGTTAGATCGTTATTAACATAGTATTGAGCGTCAATATTCACTACACCATAACCCGCAGTTTTTTGCTCTGTGTTGGCCGTGGAAACTTTATGCTGATTTGCTGCCATAACAAGACTAGTTTTTACCATCCAATTATCAGCGGTATAACTTAAATTTACTTGACCATTAAGTGGTGCAATGCGATATAAGTTATCATCAATATCGCGGCGTTCACCGGCAACATAGCTAATAATTGTAGAAAGTTGTATCGCATCGGTAAGGTTATAATAACCATTCATATCAACACCATAAAGTTTAGCGTCAACATTAGTGAATTTTAGTGGGTTTTCATCGCCCGACATCATATTGGCCATCATTTTAGCTGTCATATCAGCCATTCCCATTGGCGTGCCCTGAATATAGTCATCAATTGATTGATAAAATACATGCGGTGCTACCATGAATTTTTCATCTTGATAATTTAACCCTAAATCAAGCTGGTAAGCCGTTTCTGATTTTAAGTTAATATCACCAATATAGGTGTGGCCGTCAGCTAAGCCGCCTGTTGACTCCATTGGTGTCCATAAATAGCGCTCTTGATATGAAGGCGCTCGATTTTTCAAACCAACCCCTGCTGAAAACGAAAGGTTATTTGATAATTTAGTTTGCGTATTTAGCGCGATATCAACATTATTGTCTGATACTTTGCGATTGGCATTATTAAAATCATTCTGTAGATCGCCAGCCATAATGCCCATCATATTGGGCATCATCGCCATAGATGAACTAACCTTACCTGCATTCGCCTCAGCACGTTTAAGCCTAACACCTAATTGGACATTAGTTTGTTCAAACTGGCTTTGCCATTGTGTGAATATACCGTAGCGATTGTCTTCAACATCGTTAAAGTTAACCACTTTAAACATCATATTGTTGGGATTAGTGATCACTGAATCATGTGTTGCAAAATAGCCATCAACGCCAAAAGCAAGCTCACCAAAACCAAACTCTTTGGTTAGTTTAACTTTAAAATCAGACGTTTCAGCTGTGGCGTTATTACGGCGATATTTAGCTGGGTTGTTATTTTCACGCATTAAAAAATTAGTCATGCCGTGATCAGCATCGATATAACCTAGTTGCCACTCTCCCTGCCAATCACTGACATTAAAAGCACCATCAAGCGTTATTCTGTGACTTTCGATATATTCAATATCCATTGGTAGTGCTGGTGTGCCTGAATCTCCTGTATCGGTATAGTGATAACTTAACCCTACTTCATTATCATCTTTGCTATAGCGAACATCACCACCTAGCTGCACTTTATCAAAGTCTGTTGGGCTAATGGTAACACCATCGCCACTTTCCATACTGTCACCTGTTTGACTATTTCCATATAGCAATACCGCAATATCACCATGGGCAATATTCGTCACCGCAGAAAGTGTTTTAGCATTGTTATTACTACGATAGCCCGCTTGAAGATCACCTGATAGTTCAGTGTCTTGATTATTCATGGTTTCAGCTTTGCGCATTTTAACTTCAACAGCACCACCTAAGGTATTAATACCCGCAGATACAGGTGCAACGCCACGATAAACGGTCATCGAATCTACAATTAACGGCGTTGAATAACTTAACGGTGTATCCATAGCATTTGGCCCTGCGCCAATAACGGGGTGACCATCAAGCGACGCTGCTACTCTATCGCCATATAAACCACGGTATTGAGCAATACCAGTTATTGGGCCATTGCTATTAATATTCGCGCCCGGTACTGAAGTTAACCAATCAGCTAAGTCTGGTGCGCTCGTGTGCCCTTGCGCATAACCTTTCATATTGTCTAAATTATGATGGCGTTGATTGGTAATGGTAATAACTTCTAAGTCATCAATCGCATCAGGTGCATCATCAGCGAATGCCTGCCCTGAAAAAACACCTGCTGAGGTTATGGAAGATAACAAAATTAGTTTGACAGCTATCGCTGACGGAGTAAGAAAAGCGCGCATAATATTTCACTTTATTTGTTGGTTAACAAGTTATGGATTGCGCTTATTCTCGCGGTTTAACTTATTTAAAACAAAAGGAAACATGCAATATGCGACAATATGCCGCAGACAAAAATCAGCTTGTTTGCACTAGATCAACAAAGCTGATTTTTCTCAAGGGGTTTCAGCGGGCTATTTAAGTACGCCTGCTCTTTTAAGATGATTTTTCGCCACGTTAATTCGCTTGGCTTTCATTTCCCCATAGCTTGGGCTATCAAAGTTAAAGGCAAAAAAGTGGACACCTTCAACATTCTCAACAAAGCCAATATACCAGCCTAACATGCTCCCGTTGTCGACTTTACCTGCACCTGTTTTAGCAAACAGACGATAGTCTTCTGTTGTTTCAGCTAACATTACCGTTTTTAAATTAGCGATAGCCTTCTCATGAACAGCAAATTGATTGTGATATATTTTTTGCAATAACAAGGTTTGCTCGATCGCGGATATCTTCATGCTGCCATTTAGCCAAAAATTATCTAAACCTGATGAAATATCTTCGTTGCCATAATGCATTTTCTGCAAGTAACTAAGCATGTTTTTTTCACCGATATCCTTGGCTAATTGACGATAAATAGCCACCATCGAATATTTAAATGCCGTCGTTAAATCATAACGAGGCAACTTCCATACTGGCGGCCACCAAGCCTGTACTGGGTATGCTTGCTTATCATAAGTGAGTGTTTGCATAGTATCTTTTATTATTCCCAAGTCTAAGCCAATCAAACTATTGACCACTTTAAAGGTTGAAAAAGGCGATAAAGGCGTTTTAGCTCGATGCTCGTTTACACTACTTAATTTATTGTTAAAGGTGCCGTCAGCTTGCTTATATTCACTTAACAGCACAAAAGTGCACGAATCACTGCCCTTTTGGCAAAACTCACTTTCGTCACTTGCCAGTGCAAAGTTACTGTAATAACCTAAAAAAACAGTAGCCATTAATAGTTTGATTACTTTCATAAAATCATCCGCCTTGCTAATTAATCGACAGCATAATACGTTAGAAATAAGAATATACAAAATATTAAGTGACTAATACGCAGACAATGGCACAATAGAATGGTAATTTTTTATTAGGAATATAAATGAAAGCTTTTTTCATCTTAGTCTTTGTTTTACTAAGTACGAGTAGTTATGCCACCGAGCAAGCTGAGCAGCTATTTAATCAACTAAAACCGTCTCTTTATCAGATTAAATTAATAGACAAGGCCAGTGGTGAAAAATCATCTATTGGCTCGGGCTTTCAAATTAGCAGTAATGGTATTATCGCCACTAACTATCATGTTATTTCTAGCTTTGCTCTGCATCCCAAAAAATATCGTATTGAGTATTTAGACAGTCAAGGAAATAAGGGCAATTTATCTCTACAAAGTGTTGACGTTATCAATGATCTTGCCTTAGTTAGACGCGATGTAAAACAAGACATGCCATTTTTTCAGTTATCTCAAGCTGCTCCTCATAAGGGTGAGCAATTATTCTCATTAGGTAACCCGCATGATTTAGGCATGATTGTAGTGCCTGGCACTTATAATGGTTTGAAAAAAGAGTCTTTTAATGAGCGCATTCATTTTACTGGCTCTATCAACTCAGGTATGAGCGGCGGCCCTGTTGTTAATAAAGAGGCTGAAGTTGTTGGCGTTAATGTCGCCACATCAGGCAATTCCATCGGCTTTTTAGTACCACACGATAAGCTAGTGAGTTTATACCAAGCGTTTCAAAAAGCACCACCAGAGTCTATTGAACAGCAAATGGCGCAGCAATTAACCGCCAATCAAGATAAGTTAATGACTGAAATTCTCAATAGCCCTTGGCAAAATAAACTTTTAGGGAAGCAAGGCAGTATTCCTATTATTGATGTGCCTTTTATTCGTTGTTGGGGTGACTCAAATGCCGATAAAGCAGACGCGCTTATTTTAACCGCGGTGGCTAATTGCTCACTCGATGAAAATACATACCTATCCTCACGTTTTTTTACTGGCTCAATGGAAATTGAATTTCGCACCATGCAAGCGAAAGAGATAGGTGCCAACAAGTTCTATCACTTATACCAACAGCAAATTTCTCGCGCACGTGCAGGTAATCGCGCCGGTAAAGACAATGTAACTGAATACCAATGTCATCATGATCTTGTTATGCCTGATAACCAAGCAATTAACAACAAAAGTATTTTTTGTACTCGGGCCTATAAGAAATTTCCTGATTTATTTGATGTCCTCTATTTAAGTGCCTCGATTGATAGAGATAAAGAAGCGCTAGTAAGTCATTTTACTATTTCAGGTATCAATCAAGCCAACGCTCTAGCCTTTACGCGCAAGTTTATGGAGGCAGTATCATGGAAATAGAAAATATGGCAATAGAGAGCCTAGATATTGACGAAGTAGCAACTGAAATTATTATCGAAGAAGTCAGCAAGGGGCATAAACTACTGCACCGTCATAAGCTAACCAAGAAACAAATACATATTGGCCGAGATTACCATAATGATATTATTTTATCAGATCCCCATATTTGCCCAAGCCATGCCTGCTTAACGTTTGTTAATGGCCAGTGGCAGATAACAGATCATCAAACCGTTAATGGTACATTTGTTGAAAACCCTAAGCAGAAAAAACAGGATGCAAACCAACATATTGTTCAAGATGGAGACATTATAAGTTTAGGCAAAAGCCAACTACGCATTTTATTTAGCGATCATAAAGTAGCGCCCACTGTGGCGTTTAGTCCTTTTGAAAGCTTTATCGATTTGATGCGTCACCCTGTTGCATTGTTTTTAAGCTTAACCTTATTTACCTTCATCGCCGGTGGTATTTTCTATCTCAATAAGCCCATTGAGGTTAACTTTAGTCAATTATTAGTGCCAGCTATTGGTATGGCATTAGGGTTTGCCTTATGGCCTGCTGCTGTATCCTTGGTGTCTCATCTCACTAAGCATGACGCAAGAATAATGGCACAACTTGGCGTTTGCTTCGCCTTCTTTAACTTTATGTGGCTCAGTGATGTGCTAGAGAGCATCACCAGCTTTAATAGCGCTAGCAATTCAGTATTGCCATTATTCGCACTATTAATTTCTGTCGCATTAGCTTTTAGCTTGTTTTGGTTAAATGCTTATATTGGTTTTCACATGACAGCCAAGCGTAGGATTATTATTGCAGCGAGTATTACAACGCTACTATTTGGTGGCAGCTATGTTGTTAGCTACAGTAATAAGCCTGAATTCAATCCAAGGCCACAATATGATGCGACAATCATGATGCCAAGTTTTTTAATTGCTTCGAGTAGCAGTGTGGATGAATTTATTGAAGACACTAGCAAACTTTTTGAGCAAGCCAATAAAAAAGCTTTAGAGAAATAGTCCTTCGACGAGCTCCCTTCGACAGGCTTCCTTCGACAAGCTCAGGACAAACGGATAAAGAATAGCCGTTCACCCTGAGTGCAAGGCACGAATAGTAGAAGTACAACAAGATTCCTTCGACAGGCTTCCTTCGACAAGCTTCCTTCGACAAGCTCAGGACATACGGATAAAAAATAGCCGTTCATCCGAAGCTCCGTTCGCCCTGAGCGCGAAGCTGTCGAAGGGAGCTGTACTTACTACGGGCGAGGAATAAAGCCAACCGCGTCATAGACTGAAGTTAATACTTTACTTGCTCGTGCAGACGCTTTTTCAGCACCATTTTTCATCACTTGCTCAAGAAAAGCATGATCTTCACGGTATTGATGGTACTTAGTTTGTATCGGCTCTAACATGGCAACAACAGCGTCAGCAACATCACCTTTTAAATGACCATACATTTTATCTTCATAGTCTGGCACCAAGCTTTCGACAGACTTACCTGTAGCACATGACAGCAAAGATAACAGATTAGATACACCCGGCTTTTCTTCAAGGTTATAGTAAATATTGGCTTGTTCATCTGAATCAGTCACCGCACGTTTGATCTTCTTGGCAATTTTTTTAGGCTCTTCTAATAAGCCAATAAAGTTACCGGGATTAGTATCTGATTTTGACATTTTTTTCGTTGGCTCAAGTAAACTCATTACTCGTGCACCATGCTGTGGAATAAATGGATCAGGCACAGTAAAAATATCACCATATAAGTTGTTAAAACGCGTGGCAATATCACGAGACAATTCTAAATGCTGCTTTTGATCATCACCCACAGGCACGCTGTCTGCGCGGTATAACAAAATATCTGCCGCCATTAATACTGGATAGGTAAATAAGCCAGAATTCATATTAGCTTCTGATTTTTGTGACTTATCTTTATATTGTGTCATGCGGTTAAGCTCCCCCATCTGGGTATAACAATTTAAAACCCAACTTAACTGTGCATGCTCTGGCACATGAGACTGAATAAAAATAGTACTTTGCTCTGGATCTACACCACAAGCAAGATAAAGGGCTAAACCATCTAGCGTCGCTTTACGTAAATCTTCCGCTTTAGGACGAACGGTAATGGCATGCTGATCCACCAGCATGTAATAACATTCATGGCTAGATTGCATACTAACCCATTGCTTTAATGCGCCTAAATAGTTACCAATGGTTAATTCGCCTGATGGCTGACAGCCACTTAATACAATAGGTTTACTCATAACTTTCCTTTAAAACGATATGTTTTATCTTAATCTTTTTGATTTAAATACTACTTTTGATGGGGCTTGGCTCTATACTTTTGCAAGCTCTGCGCGCATTTCATCTATAGCAACTTTGTAATCAGTTTGTGAAAATATTGCCGAGCCAGCAACAAACATGTCTGCGCCTGCTGCAGCTATTTCAGCAATATTATTCGCCTTAACGCCGCCATCAACTTCTAAACGAATATCACGGCCACTTTGCTTAATTTTCTCTTTGACTAAACGTAATTTATCTAGCGTAGTTGGAATGAAAGATTGTCCACCAAACCCTGGGTTCACTGACATCAATAAAATCACGTCTAATTTATCCATAACAAAGTCTAAACAGTGTAAAGGTGTTGCTGGGTTTAGCACCAACCCGGCTTTACAACCATGATCTTTAATCAATTGTAAGGTGCGATCAACGTGATCACTGCCCTCAGGGTGAAAAGTGATAATATCAGCTCCCGCATTAGCAAACTCAGGGATAAGGCTATCCACTGGTTTTACCATAAGATGGACATCAATGGGCGCGGTAATACCGTAATCACGCAAAGATTTACACACCATAGGACCAAACGTGAGGTTAGGGACAAAATGATTATCCATAACATCAAAATGCACGACATCAGCGCCAGCAGCTAAAACCTTTGCGACATCATCGCCTAAGCGAGCAAAATCAGCGGATAAAATAGAAGGGGCAATTAAATAAGAAGACATCATTTTTGCTCTATAAAAAAATATGCGCGTATTATACCCAAGACAAGTATAATTGCGAACTTCGCTGTGATAAATACAGCACATATCAAGTCTAGTTAGATATTTTCCACTCAGTAAGAGGATCTAGGCTTAGAGTCAATACACTCTCTAATAAGCAGTATGCATGCAGTGCCCTTATCAAAATACGTATCGCAGCATATATACCTTTTAAACTCCTCCTTTAGTAGAACATTAGACACTAAACCACCACAATTCTTGCTTGTTCACTGCTTGTTAAGACACAGCTCTGATTTAAGAAAAAACTCAATATAATTGCTATTATGTTAATTGCACTTACTTTGCACAAACAGACTTTTATCGCACCAAACTAGCGCAATCATGATAATGCAAATATTGTTAGGAACATTAAAGCAATCATATAACTATTTGTTTAAAAAGGAGTAATACAACAACAAAACTAAGTTTTCACTCAGGCACCATCTTTGCTATATGAATATTAGATTTAAAACTTATAAAACATTAAAGAGAGTAACATGAAAAAATCACTATTAAGCATCGCACTTACTTCAGCTCTAGCAACATCGGCATTTGTTTCAACCCAAGCTTCTGCCGTAGAAGGGCTTAGTGCTAATGCAGCCGTTGTTTCACAATATTTTTTCCGTGGTATAGCACAAACTACTACGGCTTCAGCAAGTGCTGGTGTTGATTATGAAGTTGGAAACTTCTCAGTAGGCACTTGGGCTGCTGACGTACAAGATGGTATCGAAATTGACTTTTATGGTGCCTACGGAAATGAACTAGAAAATGGCTTAGGTTATAGTCTTGGTTTTACCTCTTACCAATACACAGGTGATTTCGACTCAGCCTACAATGAAGTAAACCTAGGTTTGTCATACGATTTTCTTTCTGTTTCATATAACATTGGCCAACATGATGAAGATGCAGGCTTAGGCATTGATGAATCCGACTATGATTTTCTATCGTTAACTGCTGAATATGAAGGTTTTTATGCTACCTACGGAACGTGGGGTAAAGATTTTGATGGCGACTATGTGGAAGTAGGTTACGGCGCAGAAGTTTCAGGTTTTGATTTAGGTGTGGCTTTAATTGTTAACTCGAAAGAGTTAGACGTAGAAACCGCTGAAGGCGATGAAACATTAGTGTTCAGTATCAGCAAATCATTTTAATGGTTTAAAAGATAAATGACACTTGAGTGTTAATTGTTTACACTATCGGCAATTAACACTCATTCATTGTGCTTGAACTAAATGGAGCTTCACATGTCAAAATGGATTATGACAAAATTTAAGACTTTCACGCTAGCATTCACCCTCACTCTAGCTGTTTCTATTAATTTCAGTGCTCACACGTTTAACAATCAAGCTGATTTATTAAAATCGTGTATGGCTGTTGAATCAAACCTGCCAACAAACCATAGCCGCCACCCATGTAGCGCTGCTTATATGCAAAATAAAAGTTGGCTGTCTTGGCTTTCCAACGATAAAAAATCTGCACACCTGCATTTTTTGGATTTAGTTGAGCTTTTACATTATAGTGTCCATTAAATATTCCTATCGAATAAAAAGCAAACGGGCGCTTAATGAGTAATAATTCACCTTCGCTTAAAGAAACTTTTAAAAGTGTTGCCGCGGCTTTTTTTGGCGTTCAAAGTAATAAAAATCGAGAAAAAGATTTTAGCCAAGGAAAAATAAGTCACTTTATTCTGGTAGGTATAGTCTGTGTAGCAATATTTATTATCGCCCTAATTGCCGTGGTAACATTGGTGATGCCAACCCATTAACCCCCATATCTCACCTCGATTTCACCTCAGCTAAGTAGAAAAATTATGTATCCTCTAAACTATATTGAACCCGTATTTCGCCCGCCAAGTGAGTGGAAGAGCCTAATATTACAAGTGACTAATGGCTGCTCATGGAATAAGTGTACCTTTTGCGATATGTACACGAGTGACAGTAAAAAATTCAAACCAAAGAAAATCGACCAAATTGAGCAAGAAATTGTTGAGGTCGCTAAATCTGGCATAGTAACAAAGCGTGTATTTCTGGCTGATGGTGACGCTATGATGCTGCCATTTAAACGGTTAAAAGAAATTCTAACCTTAATAAAACTGCACTTACCACAAGTCAGTAGAGTATCGAGTTATTGTTTACCTCGAAACCTTGGTAATAAAACCGTAGAGCAACTTGCTGAATTACGCGCTTTAGGTCTTGCACTCATGTATGTTGGTTGCGAGAGTGGTGATGACGAAGTGCTAGCGCTCGTTGAGAAAGGTGAAACGTATCAAAGTTCATTAATTGCCTTAAACAAAATAAAGCAATCAGGCATGAAAAGTTCGGTGATGATTTTAAATGGTCTGGGTGGGCCTGAATTATCTCGTCAACATGCTATTAATTCAGCCAAGTTGATGAATGAAGCGCAACCTAACTATTTATCAACACTCGTGGTTAGCTTTCCACTTGGTGAGCAACGTTTCGCAGAAAAGTTTGCGCAGGCATCATTACAGCCTTATCGCCAATTAACTCAGCAAGAGTTATTTACTGAAATGGAAGTTTTATTATCTGAGTTAGCGTTAGATAAAACTATTTTCCGCTCAGATCATGCTTCAAATTATTTAGTACTTAAAGGGGTTTTAGGCCATGATAAAGAAGCACTGCTAACTCAAGTAAGGCTAGCATTAAAGCAACCCAATGAAGCTAATTTAAGGCAAGAATGGCAACGAGGCCTGTAAAGCTCGTCCATATTACCTTTAACGTAAAATCGGCAAGTTAATCAAAAATTACTTGTAAAGCGCTAATACTTCTTCCACCTTGATTCGACCTTTGCCTTTTTGACTTATTGTTCGCCTTACCTGAAAGAACTTCTGCTCAGTTGCGTCTTTATATAATTTTTTTGTAAAGTCGACATAATGATTCGATATCAATGTTGGGATATTCTTACTTTTCGCTATTTCAGCACAAGCAACTAAACGCTGCTGATCTTCATCGGTAAATGAATTTCCAGCATAAGCAGTAAAGTTTGATGTTGGGTTTATTGGTGAATAAGGGGGATCACAATAAACAACATCATCAGCTTTGAGCTGAGAAAAGGCAGTTTCAAAGTCACCTTGAATAAAGGTCGCTTTTTGGGCTTTCTCAGAAAAACTCTTTAGTTCATCCTTTGGAAAGTATGGGTGCTTATACCTGCCAAAAGGAACATTATAACCGCCACTTTTGTTGTAACGGCACAAACCGTTATAGCCATGCCGATTTAAATAGAGGAATAACAACGAGCGTTCATATGGATCTGTAGACTGATTAAACTGACTGCGAATTTCGTAATACTTCTCCGGCTGGTTATGATCGCCATTGAAGTACTTTTCCGCATCAGAAATAAACGCTGTTGGTTGATTTTTAATGATATTAAATAAGGCAATGAGATCTTTGTTCATATCTACCAAGAGATATTCGTCAAAGTCTAAATTAAGGAAAACAGACCCACCACCCACAAAAGGCTCAACTAGCCTTTTTTTACCTTTTATTGGCAATAGGCTAGCAATCTCACTGACAACTTTTTTTTTCCCACCAGCCCATTTTAAGGCAGATCGCATACCGGCTTGTGATTGGGCTTTAGTCACAAAAAAACCTATAAATTATTAGTAGCTAAAGCTATCTTGACTATTTGTTGAGGAGTAGATGATATATTAGTTTTCAACGTATTGAAAAACATAAATGCGTAGGAATCAAATTTCATCAAAAAAGTATCGCTATAGTTAAAAGTCACGCTATTTCTTGCGTAAATTTAACAGAATAATCAACGCATATAAACTGAAATGCGATTGTAGCTTGAATTACAAATTAACGGTATTTATTTCACCCTTAATTGTTGAAACTGACTTCAAAAATGAACCTCGGCTTTTTATTGACTGTGGCAACGCATTCAATGCCGCCATAGCTTGCGCTTTGTCGCTATAAATTTGCGAGGTTAAGACAATAAACTGCTGTGCATTTAGATTTTTCTGATAACTATAATAGTCCAGGCTCTCGTTTTGCTTAATAAATTGACTCAGCACAGTTAAGTCTGAAAACCCAGCTATTTGCACAACATAACCCTGCTCAGCACCTAAATAGTATTGCTCATTTAACGCAATAGGCAAACGCGTTGGTTTAGTTGTACTCACGGCTTCTTCAATGGTATTAACGGGTCTTGACTCAGTTACTGTGTTTAAAGCGAGGTTATCAATACCTTCATCATCAATCACTGTAGGCTCAGTCAGTGCTAAGGCTTGTAGAATATCTGACATTTCAGCAGGCTTAACCTCATCAGTTACCGTCAGCGACGTGTTATCTTGCTGATTTAACAAGGCTTCATAAATTTCATTTGTACTCGCTTGCTCAACTTGTGCTGTTTTAACAGTCTCTTTTTGTGGTGCCAATGTAAGAGGCTTTTCCACAACGTGACTCGCAGGCAAAGTAGCTAAACTAAAATTTTCATGCTTTGTTAGCACAAACCATGAGAGCAGCATAATCGCAAGACAAGAAAAGATCAGCAGAGCTATTTTTCGCCAATCTCTACTTAACCACAGAGTCGTTTTGTTCGCCACGAATCGCGCATGCTCTAGAGCAATTACCTGACCGCTACTTGCCTCTATAATGCTAATTTTCTTATTAAAAATCGTTTTGTTTTGGGCAACATCTTGTGCTGCCTGTTCAGCTCCAAATAAAACAACATTAATTTTGTTCTGTGTTTTCTTGGCAACATCAACAAGCTGACAAAGCTCATATTTTACTTGTAATGACAAGGCTTGCGCATGCTCAATAACGATAGTAATGGTATCATTACTTTGCTTGGCTAAACGAAAAAGACTTACTGCCAGTGATTGCTCTGGGTCAAATAAGGTGTTGGCAAACAGCTGTTCGATTAAACGGCAGCGCATTTGAATATCGTTGATTTTGTTTGATGCGGCTAGAAAAGCAACATTCACTTCTTGATTGCTATTTGTTTGACTTATATTAGCTAAGTATTGGCGAGCTAGTTGGGAATAAACTGCAGTATTATCATCAACGACTAAGGTCATCTGTTTAGAAAATCGTTGAATATAATCGATGCGAGCAGTAACACTGATAGCGGCTGCTGATTTAGAACCCGCGTTTTGACTCTCACTGCTATAAGGAACATTGTCGTTGGTATGATGGTGTATTTGTGTGTTTGCCTGTACAGACATATTCAACCCTTTCTATAATTTTTACTTCCTATTCACGCTGAGGAAGTAATAACATCTATAGAATTTGCTGAAGCATCTCCACTGTCACATCATCACGAATTTCTGACTGGCCAATACTGGTTGGTATAATAAAACGGAGTTTACCACCAATATTTTTTTTGTCCCGTCGCATATGACGAACAAAATCGTCTAAATCCATGCTTTCTGGGGCTATCAAGGGTAAATCAAATGCTTTAATAAGTGACTCAATACGACAAAGTTCTGACACTTCGAGCAAATTCATTGCTACTGCTAATTTAGCAGCAAGTACCATGCCAGTGGCAACTGCTTCACCATGAAGCCAGTTTCCATAACCTTGCTCTGCTTCTATAGCGTGGCCAAAAGTGTGACCAAGATTTAGTAGCGCTCGAACCCCAGCTTCAGTTTCATCACTTGCAACAATATCGGCTTTACATTGACAGCACTTTTCAATCATTATCGAAAGAGTTTGCTTGTCACCAGACTTAATTTGGGCAATGTTATTCTCAAGCCAAACAAAGAAATCTTTATCACCTAAGATTCCGTACTTGATCACCTCTGCCATACCAGCATTAAACTCTCTGACTGGTAGTGTAGCTAGGCTGTTGATATCAATGATCACCGCTTTAGGTTGATAGAATGCCCCTATCATGTTTTTACCTAGAGGGTGGTTTACCGCAGTTTTTCCGCCTACAGATGAATCAACTTGTGACAATACTGTGGTCGGTATTTGGATAAAATCAATACCACGTTGATAGCAAGCCGCCGCAAAACCGGTGATATCGCCAATAACTCCACCACCTAAAGCAATTAAGGTTGTGTCTCTACCATGCTCATTTGCTAATAAATGTGACATGATATGCTCAAAATTGGCTAAACTTTTTTCAGCCTCACCATCAGGTAAAATAACTTCATCAAGACTAAATTGCGTTAACTTATCCTTAATTGCATCAAGATACAAAGGAGCAACAACATTATTAGTGACAATACAAACACGTTTACCACGGATATGTTTAGAGAACAGGTCTGCATCATTAAACAGACCTGAATCTATATAAATAGGGTAACTACGTGAGCCCAGTTCAAGCTGAAGAGTTGGCATTAGTGATCACTGCTTAGTAGGAGAAAAGAAAGTTAAAAGTCTAAACGCTCAATAATTTTATGAGCAACAACTTTAGCGCTTTGATCATCAGTTTTGATGACAACATCAGCGATTTCTTCATAGAGTGGGTTACGTTCGACAGCTAAATTTTCTAGTACCGTGCGTGGCTCTTCTTTAGTTTGCAATAAAGGACGACGACGATCACGTTGTGTACGCGCTACTTGCTTGTCTATAGTGGTTTCTAAATATACAACGATGCCACGTGCAGATAAACGATTACGAACTTGATCACTAATAACAGAGCCACCGCCTGTAGCTAAAACAATACCCTGTCTTTCGCTCAAGTCTTCTATAACAGTTTCTTCTCTTTTACGAAAACCTTCTTCGCCTTCAAGATCAAAAACCCAAGCGATATCGGCTCCTGTACGACGTTCTATTTCTTGATCAGAATCGAAAAACTCAAGATGAAGCCTGTCAGCAAGCTCTCGACCAATAGTACTTTTACCAGCGCCCATAGGGCCAACTAGAAAGATATTTCTTTTTTCTGCCATTAGATTTACTTAATACTCGTTTGTTACGGGTCATATCGAAAGGGCTATTTACAGCGAACTGTTAATTGCTCTTTGACGTTAAAGAGGTCTCCCTCGGGAATTTCAAGGGCGTAATTATCGCAATTGTTGGGGTAAGATTGCAAGCAACATTGTTAGTAAGCCAGACAAAAATCTAACTTACTAACGCTAATATGGATATTTGAAGTTAAAAATGCTCAGTTACAACGCGCGGTGTAACAAAAATAAGCAGTTCTTTTTTCTCGTTAAACTGATTGGTATTTCTAAATAACCAACCAAAATAAGGCACATCACCTAACACTGGCACCTTAGAAACGGTACTAATAATTGATTGCTGATATATACCACCCAAGACAATAGTTTCACCATTATTCACTAACACTTGTGTACCAATACGTTGCGTATCAATAGCTGGTGCCTGACCGCTTTGCACGTCAGAGATAGTATCTTGAGTCACAACTAAGTCTAAAATAATTTTATTATCCGGGGTGATATGAGGGGTAACCGTTAAGCTTAATACCGCTTTTTTAAATTGAGTAGCTGTTGCACCACTAGACGCCGCCTCCTGATAAGGTATCTCAACACCTTGCTCTATATAAGCTTCTTTTTGGTTTGCTGTGGTAATGCGTGGGCTGGCAATAATTTCACCCTTATTTTCTTTTTCCATCGCACTTAGCTCTAGATCGAGAATAGTACCATCAGCCAAACGCGCCACTTGGAATGCCAAAGCACCTGCCGGACTGGCTACTGGTAAATTAACATTTAACCTATCTGACAGGGCAGGAACAACACCTGACGCTGCGGCATCTGCTCCAGCTAAAGAGCCTGAAGTTGCATAATCGCCATCGGTATCAGTAACCCCCCAACGAATCCCTAACTCTTCATTAATATTATCTTTTACCGTCACCATACGCGCTTCAATGATAACCTGACGTACAGGAATATCTAAAATATTAACCATGCGTTTGATGTCTTCAATACTTTTGGCTGTATCACGAATTAATAGGGTATTAGTACGTTCATCGACAGAGACACTGCCGCGAGCAGAAAGAATACTGGTATCTTCGTTTTTAATTAGCTCTGCAAACTCACCTGCTTTTGCATAATTAATTTGCACATATTCAGAATACAAGGGAGCAAGCTCTTCTACTTGCTGCTGGGCTTGTAAATTTTTAGCCTCGCGCGCGGCCAATTCATCACTCGGCGCAACCATTAGAATATTGCCCTGCATACGTTTATCAAGACCTTTAACTTTAAGGATAATGTCTAAAGCTTGATCCCATGGCACACCGTCTAATCGCAAAGTAATATTACCGGTAACAGTATCACTGGTGATTAAATTAAATTCATTATAATCAGCGATAATTTGTAAAACGGTTCTAACAGGAATATCTTGGAAATTTAGAGAAATTGTCCGTCCAGTGAAATCGTCACTCTCACCTAAATAACCGGGCGCTTCCTTTTCTTTTTCTTTGACGGTCAACACAAACAGATTATCATTTTGTTTATGAGAAAAATCAAAATGTGAATTTACATCGATGACTAAGCGAGCATTTCGACCATCTTTAAACGTTTCAATACCTGTGACTATAGTGCCGAAATCGGTCACATCTAATTTATAAAGTAAGTCTTCAATGATCTCAGTGTTATGAAACTCAACATTAATTTTGCCTAACTTATCATTCACATCAACAGCAACCATGCTGTCTTCTAAATACACTAAAACTTCAGCAGCGTTGTTTTCCCCTAAACGAAAATCTAAAGATTTAACATGGTTAATAAATTGTTCACCTGCAGGACTTAATGATTCAACAATTTCTGCCGACTGACCGTAATTAAAGGTGATAGAAAATTGCTTACCATTTAACGCCACATCAAACACAGAAAGTTTTTCTAAGTTAATTAAAGCAACGACCTTGCCTGAGCTGTTATCAAGCACTACATTAGTGATGCCAGCATGGTTAACTTGTGTTTCTCTAATATTGTCATTGTATGAATCTGCAGCAAAGTTAACTTCGACATAAGCAGGGTTCATGGAAGTTTGCACAGCAGGTAGAGCCGATATTTCACTTGAAAACTCAAAAATCAATTCAATTTGATCATTTTGGATTGTGTTATAAGAAATCCCTAACAACTTGCTGTTTTCTGCCTGTTGAGCATTCACTTTAAACGTAGCAGCCAGAGCGAATAATGTTATACCAAACAACCAAAGTAATTGACTATTGGTAACCCCAGTAAAGATTTTATAATTTTTCATTTTATTAAATAGCATTATTATTTCCTTTACCCTTGTGACTCTGTTTGAGCAATTCTCATTATGGTTTCTCGCTCCACCCAACAACCTGCACCATCAGGTGTTAATTCTATAACTTTCACGCTTTTGGCACTCACTTCTGAAATACGACCATTAAATAAGCCAAGATAACTTCCCTTTGAAACTCTATGTAACGTTAAATCTGATGCTTCCACTAAGGCCCATAAAACACCATCATCTCCCATCGTCCCTCGCATAGTTAAATCTCCCATAGCGAATTTCTCTAATGGTTGTTTACGGCGACGAGGATCCGGGCTTAAACAGCCTGACATTTGCTGTATTTTTTGTTGAATAACTTCAGGTTTTGGCAGTACAAATGGGCTGCGTAGCTCATGAGCTGAATAATCAAAATGATTAAAGGGATGAACTTCTGGCATAGGATCTATTTGGCTTGTTGTGCTCGCCTTCACTTGCTCCATATGAGCGGTTAAGTCGCTCGTATCATCAAAACAACCACTGATAAAAACTAAAATAAATAAAACTAATATTCTCATTTTATTTCAGCTCCTTGATAACGATAAGTTTTTGCCTCAAGCTTTAAATTGAGTACTTCAGCACCAACCTCAGTTATATTGATAGTGAAATCATGCAAAGTTACTATGCGAGGCAAACCTGCAATTTTACTAACAAAATTACCAAACGAGTGGTAAGAGCCATTCACTTCAATATCGATGGGTAACTCAATATATATTTCTTTACTAATTTCTGGCTGCCATTCTAGTTTGACAAATTCAAGGCTACTGGTAGTGCCAATAAACGTAATGTCATCAAGCAAACCAGGCGTTTCATGGCTATTTGGCAAGCTTCTCAGCTGATTGGCAAAAATATCTTCTGCTTCAATCATTTGAGCTCTAAATAATTCCAAATTAGCTGCAACATGATACTTGCTCCTATAGGAATCTTTTAAGGTTATCTCTTCTGCTTTAACGCGGTCAAGTTGCTCAATTTTCCCACTGACCAAACCAACATAACCTAATCCAATAACTACAATTGCCAAAAATATCGTTAACACCAACTTAGCTGCAGGCGGCCACTGGCCAATATTATCTAACTCAAGGTTTTCAAACTGTGAAGCATCAAATTTCATTTATTTGCTCCTTTAGGTGCATTAGCAAGCCCAGCATCTGGATCACTCACTAGGCCTCTAATAGTAACTTTCATTTTAAAGTTACTTAGTAATTTAGGTGAGCCATCATCAGAGGTAATAGACTCTGGTGTCGCATCAGTAAACAAATCTGATAGCTCAATAGCGCGTATCATATTAGCCAAGTGGTTATTAGATTCACTTTTACCGCTAATATCGATGGTATTACCTTGCTTATCAATCTGGGTAATATAAATACCATTAGGAATAATTTTTGCGATTTCATCTAACACCTGTGTACCAACATTACGACTACGTTGCAGTTGTTCAACAACATCAATCCTTTTTTGTAAGGCTGCTTTTTTGTCATTAAGTGTTTTGATCTCGGCAATTTGAATATCAAGTTTTTGAATTTCATTCTTTAAAAACTGATTACGTGCAGTTTGACCGTCAACCCGAGCTTGAAAATATAAATTAACAGAGAAAACAATAGCGAAAGCACACAAGCCAGCTGCGGCTAATAAAGTATAAAATTCTTTTTGCTTGGCCTTGAGTGCTTCTTCGCGCCAAGGGAGCAGGTTTATATATGCCATGGCGTGAAACTCCTTAAAGCTAAGCCCGTTGCAACCATAAGCTGTGGTGCAACTTTAGCTAATTTATCTTCATCTATGGTATTTGCTATTTCCATATCATTAAATGGATTAGCAATAATGGTATGTATACCAAGCTCATCAGTAAGTAGTTTTTCGACCCCTTCAATTGATGCGGAGCCACCTGAAATCACTAAGTAATCAACCTTATCAACACCGCTCGATGTTAAAAACATTTGAATAGCTCGGCGAATTTGCTGCATTAAAATGGTGTGGAAAGGGGCTAGTACTTCAAAAGTATAATTAGGAGGCAAATCATTAGTGATCTTTGCAACCTCTGCATCTTCAAAGGACTTATTATAGTAAGAAACAATGGAACGAGTATATTGTTCCCCACCAAACATTTGATCTCGACTATAAACATGCTTACCTGCTTTCGTCGCTGAAAATAATGTCATGGTGGCGCCAATATCAACTATAGCGACCATTTTATCAGCAGCATCATCAGGCAGTTGTGACAAGCATAAATCATGTGAGCGACTGACAGCATAGGATTCAACATCAATAACTTTCGTATTAAAGTCACCCGACTCTAATGCAGCAACACGTGCCTCAATAGATTCAGTACGCGCTGCACTCAATAAAACATTGACCTTGCTCGGATCAGATTCATTAACATCAAGGGTTTCAAAATCAAGACTAACTTCATCCAGTGGGTATGGAATTAAACTATCAGCTTCAATTTCTATTTGACTGGCGAGCTCATCTTCACTCAAAGCTACGTCCATATAGATTATTTTGGTAATTACTGTTTGCCCAGATACTGCCGCTGCTGCATCTTTTGCTTTCATGGAAATATTTTGTCGAATCTTAGCAATGACATTGCCAACGGCTTCTATATCCTGAATTTCACGGTCAATAACAGCACCACGAGTCATTGATTCTATAGCATAGTCTTCTAAAATATAGCCATCATTACCTTGGCTGAGTAAAACCGCTTTAACAGCGTGGGAACCAATATCAATCCCTACCATCATAGTGGTTTTCTTTTTCCATAGATTATCTAGCATAACAGCCCACTAAATTATATTGTTGTAATTATTTTAGACATGTTTTTCACATAAATACATTTATTACATGGTTTTACAAGATATACTAGTATTATCTGAGAAAATTATCCATAAATAGAGTTATTGTTGTGTTTACAGTCAAAAAATTTTTCAAATTCGCCCTAATAGTGCTATCCCTAATCTTTTTTGGCATATTTGCATTATATCTAAATTTGCGTAATGAGCTGCCAAACATAGCGTCTTTGCAAGATGTAAAATGGCAAACTCCGATGCAAATTTACAGTAAAGATGGGCAATTAATTTCTCAGTTTGGTGAAAAAAAACGCCTACCACTCACTTTTGATGAAATTCCTCAACAATTAATTGAAGCACTTTTAGCTACTGAAGATGATCGTTTTTATTTTCATTTCGGTGTTGACCCTATAGGCATGGCACGTGCTGTTTTTGGACAAATACTAGGACAAAATAAAGGTGGTGCAAGTACAATCACCATGCAAGTTGCCCGAAATTTCTTTTTAACACGCGAACAAACCTATATTAGAAAGATCAGAGAAATATTTTTATCTTTTCATATTGAAAGCTTATTAACTAAAGATGAAATCTTAGCCCTCTACATTAATAAAATTCCTTTAGGGCATAGGGCTTTTGGTTTTGGCGCAGCAGCACAAGTTTACTATGGTAAGGAAATCAGTGAGCTTAATTTAGCGCAAATAGCCGTTCTTGCTGGTCTGCCAAAGGCTCCTTCAACTTATAATCCTATAAGCAGACCGGAGCGAGCCAAGCTCCGTCGCACCACAGTATTACAGCGTATGTTAGTGAGCGGCTATATTACCGAGCAAGAATACCAAGCAGCAAAAAATGCACCTATTACCGGGAAACGTCATGGTGCAAAAATTGAGCTTGATGCTCCCTATGTAGCTGAAATGGCTCATCAAGAGATGATAGATATGTACGGTAAAGAAATTGCCTACACTGGCGGTTTTAAAGTTTTTACCACGGTGACTAGCAAGTTACAAAATGCTGCCCATAATGCCGTAACAAATAATTTACTTCGCTATGATCAACGTCACGGATACCGTGGTGCAGAATTGAACTTACGCCCTGAACAAAACAGCGATTTAGCTGTTGATGAAAGTGACTTAGCTAATGAAATACTGCCTTTAACAGCAACTGAAATTGCTCATGCACTTGCCAGTGTTAATTATTACCAAATGCTTGAGCCCGCCGTTGTCACACAAGTTAACGAACGCTCTGTTAACATCACGCTTCGTGAAAACATACCTGCGGAAATTCCTTGGGCAGGCTTAGCTTGGGCACGTGCCTATATTAATGATAGAAAGCAAGGCCCAGCACCTAAATTAGCCACAGAAATCTTAAAAATTGGCGATGTTATTTTAGTTAGCCAAGAAGAAAACGGAGACTACCGACTCAGCCAATTACCGTTAGCTAGTGCCGCTATGGTTTCGATTTCTCCTGATGACGGTGCCATAAAAGCCGCTATTGGCGGCTTTAGCTTTAAGCAAAGTCAGTTTAACCGTGTTACGCAAGCAAAGCGTCAAGTCGGCTCAAACATTAAGCCATTTATTTATTCTGCAGCGTTAGAGCATGGCTATACTCTCGCCTCATTAGTTAATGATGCGCCAATAAACCAATGGGATAGAAGCTCAGGGCAAGTTTGGCGTCCAAAAAATTCTCCACCAACCTATGTTGGCCCCATAAGAGTTCGCTTAGCCTTAGCGCAGTCAAAAAATGTGATTGCTGTTAGATTATTAAAAAGTATAGGCCTTGATGCTGCCGTTGATTATCTATCAAATTTTGGCTTTGCGCCTGATGAACTGCCGCATAATGAATCATTAGCTTTAGGATCCGCCTCCCTAACCCCTTTAGAAGTTGTTACTGGTTTTGCTACCTTTGCCAACGGTGGCTTTTTAGTAGAGCCTTACCTAATAGAGCGAATTGAAAACATGGAAGGCGAAGTAATTTACCAAGCGAATCCAAGTTTAGCCTGCGATCCCTGCATGACACTTGATGAGCATTTAACACTAAATGATAACGAAGAAAATGACGATATTACTCAAGCATCTGAGTCAATAATAACTTCTGCACCTAGAGTAATCTCTGAGCAAAATGCCTTTTTAATAACTCAAGCGCTAAATAGTGCGATATGGGGAGCTGACTGGTCAACTGAAAATGGTTGGCAAGGTACTGGTTGGCGTGCAAGGGCATTAAAGCGCAGAGATATTGTCGGCAAAACAGGGACTACCAATGAAGCAAAAGATGCTTGGTTTTCTGGATTTTCTCGCCGCTTAGTCACAACATCGTGGATAGGCTTTGATGATCCTAGCCGTAATCTAGGACAAACTGTTTACAATAACAATCTAGGTAAAAATCAAATAACGGGTAAAGAGTTTGGCGCTAAATCAGCACAACCTGCTTGGATAGATTTTATGAAAGTTGCATTAACAGACATAGCTGTCGAGCCTTTTGAGCCGCCTACTGACATAGTAACAGTGCGCATAGATAAAGCCACTGGCAAGTTAAGCTCTAAAACCAATAAAACAAGTTTGTTTGAATATTTTCAGGTCGGGAGTGCACCTACAGAGTACATAAGCCAAGATAATAGTATTGATATATTTCAAAGTGATAGTGATACTAAAAACGAAGAAGACGAACTATTTTAAAGGCATACACCGTAAAAAGCCTAAACTAAATCGCTCATATTTTTAGCGATTACAATGAATAAGCAAGGGCTTAAGTAGCATTAAGCCTTGTTTAATTTTTTCCTCACTTTGCCCTGCAAAGCCTAAGCGAATAAATCTATTTTCATTATTTTCTTGGTGCAAGTGAAATGCGTTTTCTGCCAGTAAAAATATCCCTTTGCTTTTAGCCAATTCGGCTATTTCCATTGCTTGCTGACCAACATCAATCCAAAGCGCCATCCCTCCCTTAGGGTTAGTGAATTTTATTTTTATTCCGTCATTAATAAAAGAGTTTAACACCGCCACCATACACTCTCTTCGCTTTTGATAACGACGCGTAGACTTTCGTAAATGGCGTTCAAAACCTCCATCTTTCATCCAGCGAGAGATCGCATCTTGTTGTAATACATTGGCTTTATGGTTCATTAACGTGCGATAACTGACAATATGAGGCGCTAATTCTTTATCAACGGCAACTATGCCAAGTCGGATGCCAGGAAACATAATTTTTGAAAAGCTTGATAAGTAAATAACTAACCCAGAGGGATCATTGGCAGCCATCGGTGGTAAAGGCTGACTGTTATAATGGTATTCATGATCATAGTCATCCTCAATTATCGGTATATTATATTGTTGGGCTAATTGATAAATTTTTACGCGTTTTTCGGTCGATAAGGTAGTGGTCGTTGGATACTGATGTAAAGGCGTTAAATACAACAACTTAATGTTATGTTGCTGAATTAAATATTCAAACTCATCTACATCAATACCTTGCTCAGTTTGGTTTATCCCCATAAGTTCAGCGCCTGCATTCCTTAATGCGGCCCAGGCAGGACGATAACCCAAATTTTCAACGGCAACCTTATCTCCTGCTTTTATCAATACCTGAGATAGAATGTATAAAGCTTCTTGGCTGCCATTAACGACAATAATTTCTTTATCTTTTATTGATCTGACTCTACGCAAATAGGTACTGACTTGGTTAATAAATTCACTATAACCACTATTCTCGCCATAGTTTAGCTCTTTGATTGCCGGGCGATTTAACGCTTCATTAATGAACCCTCTAAATTCATTAAAAGGAAAAAGCTCAATATCAGGATTACCGCCCGCAAAATTGAAGGCATAATCATTTGCAGGACGAGAGAATTCCTCTTGGTTAGACTTTATGACTCGCCAGTTATGCTTATTTGTATTGCCTTGCTGTTTAACTTTATTTTCCAAAGAGCAATATATTGGTAACACCTGAGCAACCCAGTAACCTTGCCTTTGCTTGGTTTCAACCCAACCTTGCGCGATTAATTCGTTATAGGCCGCCATAATGGTATGGCGATTTACTGCTAACTGCTCTGCCAAAGAGCGCGCCGAGGGGAGCTGCTCAGCCGGAGTAACCGTGCCGCTTTCTATGGCTTTTCTGATTGCATTAGCGATCTTTAAATAAAGCTTTTCTTGGTGATCTTCGATAATGAGGTTTAACGTTTTCATCAACACCACTGGTATAGATTAAATTAGAAAACTGGTTGTTTTGTTTATACCACAAGTAGGCAAAATATTGCTAATTCAATTTAATGAGGTTTGCCAATGTTTAATCCTATGCCAACAACAATGAGTACCGACAAAGTCTTACTAAGCCCTTTAACCCTTGCCCATCTAAATGATTTTTATAGCGCGGGCTCCTACCCTGAAATTTGGCGATGGTCATTGCCTGATAAATGCACCTCTATTAAAGCAACCGAAGACTGGCTGATTTATTCCCAACACATGGCCGATAAAGGAGAGCATGTACCTTTTGCTATTTTCGACAAAGTCAGCGGAAAATTTGTTGGCAGTACCCGTTATTGTTCGATCAAAAGAGAAGATAAAAGCTTAGAAATTGGCTTTACTTTTATCACGCCAGAATTTCAACGCAGCTATATCAATACTCATGCAAAATATTGCTTATTAACACATGCTTTTGAAGAGCTTGGAGCTATTCGCGTCGAGCTAAAAGTGCATGAGGATAATAAAAAATCACGTGATGCCGTTACAAGGTTAGGTGCAAAACTTGAAGGAATAATACGAAACCAACGTATTTTACCTGACGGTAGTTACCGAAATGCCGTCATTTTTTCCATAATAGACAGTGAATGGCCAGCAGTAAAACAACATTTACAAGAGAAAATGGTCTTTAGTTATGCCTAGCTTAAATACCGAAGCAGTGGCACTTATTAAAAACCACCCTTTCGCACAAATATTATCATCACAAGCAGATAACTCAGGCTTTAATGAGTTAGCTTATTGCCCTTTGCAACTACTTGAAAATCATCAATTATCAGGACATTTATCAAAAAATAACCCGCTGATAGAATCCCTAAAGAAAGCGCCTAAGGCTAAAGTCGTCTTTACGGGTCCTCATGGTTATATATCTCCACGGTGGCACAAAGAACAGCTTGTGCCTACCTGGAATTATGCAACTGTATCATTAACCTGCAGGGTCAACTTTATAGATAATGATGTAGAAAAATTAAAAGCCATGGAGAACATCAGTCATTATTTTGATCCCCAATGGTGTTTTTCTGATTTTCATCAAGTAAAAAATAGCAAGATGGTGGCACAAATGTTATCAGCTATCACGGTATTCACTTTAGATATTATTGAGGTTCAAAGTAAGTTCAAGCTATCACAAAATCGCTCTCTTAACTGCAGGGCTGAGTTTAAAACACATTTACTCCAGGCGGGAAACTATGATTTAGCAAACATTCAGCTTAAATAAGGTTAATCAAATCAATATTTATAAATAATATCATAGCTATAAGGCCTGATTCTGTTATTGTTCTTTATATGCTTTATTGCTGCTTTAGCATCAAGGTATAGCATTCATTATCCCAGCTCAGGGGATTCAAGAATAAACGAATAATAAGAAGGAAATATAGGATGATAATTAAAAGTAAATATCGCTTTTTTTTACTTTTTTCATTGTTACTGACTAGCCAATTTTTTTCTGCAAATGCTGCAGATAAACTGCAGCAGCAAGGGAAATTAGTTTGGTCTGACTTATACAGTGGTGATGTAGAAGCGTCAATTGAGTTTTATAACAAAGCTTTTGGTTGGTCGGTTAAAAAATTTGGTAACAACGAAAGCCCTTATCATATTTTTTATGATGGGGTTGAACCCATAGCCGGTGTGCTATCTAGAGAAACAAAAAGAAACCAAACAGAAAAAGCACTGTGGATAGGCAGCTTTACCGCTAATAATGTTCAGGCCATGGTAAAAAAATCAGCTGAGCAAAAGGCTACAATTATACTTGAACCACACACTTTTGATTTTTATGGTAAAAGAGCGGTGATCGCCGATCCACAGGGCGGCATTGTTGCTTTGCTTGAACTAGATCCTAGTAATAATCAGCATAAAAAACTCAGTAAAAAGTGGTTATGGGCACAACTCTTTAGTGTTAATACCGATAACGCTGCCGCATTTTATCAACACAGTTTTGATTTAGACGCTGAACGTTTAGAAAGTAATGAAAATGCCTACTACCTCTCTCAGCAAGGGGAAGTTAGCGCAAGTATTGTCTCATTACCTCAGTCATTTGAACAAAGAGACCGTTGGATTAATTTTCTTGAAGTTAACAATTTAACGACCCTACTTAAAAGAGTGCAAGAAAATGGCGGCAAAGTTGTTTATCACTCGACTGCCAACGAAAACTTAGCAATTATTTCGGACCCAAATGGCGCCCTATTAGGCTTAACAGAGCAGGAGGCTGAATAATGAAACCTATTAAAACTATCTTGTTTTCATCGACAATATTGCTAGCTAGTTTAGCCTTGTTTGGCTGCGAAAATACTAGTGTTAGTGGCTCGGTTAGTTATGGTATGGGCATGGGTTATGGTTACCCTATGTATTATGGCCATGGCGGTCACCACCACACTGATATTATTGTGGTAAAACCTCCTAAAAAAATAAGGCCCAAGCCAAGCAGACCGAATACAAGACCATCACGCCCAAAAAGGCGTTAAAAAAGCGCTAATATAAACATTAGCGCTTTCTATTGCTTCAAGCTAGTTGAAGATTAATGACCATTTAACGCTAATACGCGTTAAATGGTTTATATGTATTTAATAAATACTTTAGATTTTCGCTGAAAGTTATACATTTTCTGCTTACCTTCTGGCAGTTTATCCATAGGTTGTTCGACAAAACCACGCTCTTGAAACCAATGACCGCTAACGGTAGTTAACACAAAGATTGACTCAAGTAGCTGCTGTTTTGCTTCATTTTCTAGCGCTGCAATTAACCGCCCTCCTCGATTGCCTTTACGGTAATCAGGATGAATAGCCACACACGCCACTTCTCCAGTTTTTGCATCTGCATAAGGGTACAAAGCCGCACAAGCAATGATCACATCTTCTTTTTTAAGGACGATAAACTGATCGATTTCAACTTCAAGCAACTCGCGAGAACGTTTAACTAAAACCCCTTCGGCTTCAAGTGGTGCCAGTAATTCAAGAATACCTGCAACATCATCAATCGTTGCCGTCGATAATTGCTCTTTATGATCTTTAGCGATGAGTGTACCTGAGCCATCACGGGTAAATAGCTCTTGCAATAAAGCCGTATCACTTTGATAACTCACACAATGACAACGTTCTACTCCGTTTTCACCACTTTGAATGATAGCGCGAAGCAAGAGTTGGCGGACATGACAATCTTTTTCATCAAGCAAGGTTTTCACCCGACGAACACTACAACTTTTGATCAAGTTGCCGGTTTCATCAAGCAGTCCCTCATCTTGCGTTAAGGTAATTAACTTATCCGCCTTTAACGCAATAGCCGTTTGTGCGGCCACATCTTCTAGCGCTAAGTTAAACACTTCACCTGTTGGGGAGTAACCAATAGGAGAAAGCAAGACAATCGAGCCATAATCCAACTGCATATTAATGCCATCAGAGTCAATCCGACGAACCGTACCTGTGTATTTAAAGTCAACGCCATCACGTACGCCCATAGGCTTTGCAATAACAAAGTTACCTGTACTCACTCTAATTTGTGAGCCGTGCATAGGTGAATTAGCAAGACCTGTAGTCAGTAAGGCTTCAATATGTAAACGCAAAGAGCCTGTGGCATCTTTAACCGCACCTAAGGTATCGGCATCGGTCACACGAATATTATTTTCTACACTGGCATTAATACCGCGCTGCATAATGCGATCTTCAATTTGAGGTCGGGCGCCATGCACGACAACTAACTTCACCCCTAAACTGCGCAGCAAAGAAATATCATGAATAATATTGGAAAAATTAGGGTGTAAAACCGCTTCTCCACCAAACATTAACACCACGGTTTTACCACGATGAGCATTAATATAAGGGGCGGCGTTTCTAAACCATTTAACGTAATTTTGATCGCTATTATTCATGCTTTTCATTCTTAAAATTTATTTACTCTGACCTACAATATATTCCATTGCCACTTCATCAGCAGGATCTTTATGCGGACTTGGCTCACTGTCTTCAATAATATTTTCAGCCAAAGAGTTTTTATCAATCGCATTAAAGCCTAACTTGGTAAAGTATTCAGGAATGTATGTTAAAACAATGATTTGCTCTAATTCCATTTGGTGAGCAAATTCAAGTAAATACTGAACTAATGCTTGACCCTGGCCTTGATTTTGAGCTGATTCAGCCACCACAATAGAGCGAATTTCAGCAAGGCCTGTTTGATAAATATAAAGTGAAGCACAGCCAACCACTTCGCCATCAAGCTCGGCAACCACAAAATTTTGAACATCATGAATGATGTTATCAAGTGTACGCGGTAGTATTTCACCTTTGTCAGCTTGAAAGTTCACTTGTTGGTGTATTTTTTCAACATCTGACATACGCGCTCTACGCACCGACATCGCTGCAGCTCGTTGAGCGTTCAGGCGTTGCTTAACTTGTTTTAAAGCAATTTGTGTTTGCTGCTTGCCCGGTGCGCCAACGACTTGCTCATTTAATATCTCTTCATTACCTGATTGAATATTGGCAATCGCTTTCTCCACTTGCGAACGAGATGTACCGCCTAACGCTTCGCGCTTATCTAGCGTAGACTCTATCGATAAGTGCTGATAGACATCTTGTTCAATTTGATCACTGAACTCTTGTAATTGTGCCAAGGTTAGATCTTCTAACGGACAGCCTTCAGCAATTGCAGCTAGCACAACCTCGCCAACAATATGATGTGCTTCACGGAATGGGATATTTTTACCCACTAAATAATCAGCAAGTTCAGTAGCATTGGCATAACCTTGCTGAGCCGCGGCTAAAGTACGACTTCTGTTTACTTTCAAACCATCAGCAACCAACACCGCCATTTCCATGCACTCTTGCCACGTATCAAGCGCGTCAAACAAACCTTCTTTGTCTTCTTGCATATCTTTATTATAGGCAAGCGCTAATGCTTTCATGGTGGTTAACATGCCTGTTAATGAGCCAAAAACACGCCCTGCTTTGCCGCGAATTAATTCACAGGCATCAGGGTTTTTCTTTTGTGGCATTAAAGATGAGCCAGAGCTCACTAAATCGCTCATTTCAACAAAGCCTGCTTCACCTGAATTATAAAAAATTAAATCTTCGGCAAAACGGGTTAAATGCATCATCGAAATACTGGCACTGGCCAGTAGCTCAATGACATGATCTCTATCAGAGACTGCATCTAAACTGTTCATGGTTGCGGTTCTAAAACCTAAACGGTTGGCAAGTGCATTGCGGTCAATTGGGTATGCTGTGCCTGCTAAAGCACCTGAGCCTAAAGGCGAAACATCTAAACGATATAAGGCATCTTTTAAACGACCAATATCACGGTTAAACATTTCAACATAAGCTAAGCACCAGTGGCCAAAGGTCACAGGTTGTGCGCGTTGTAAATGCGTATAGCCAGGCAACACAGTATCTTTTTCACGTTCAGCTAAATTCATCATTGCTTGTTGTAAATTCACTAAAGCAAATAATAAATCGCCACCGGTTTCTTTACACCAGAGTTTTAAATCTGTGGCTACTTGGTCATTTCGGCTACGACCTGTATGGAGTTTCTTGCCTAAATCGCCTGTTTTTTCGATTAGTTGAATTTCAACCCAGCTGTGAATATCTTCTGCATCAGAGAGCAAAATTTGCTTAGGGTTTTCTTCCACTGATACTTTTAACTCATTCAGTGCTGCAGTTAATCGAGTGAGTTCATCGTCATTTAATACGCCAACTTCATGAATTGCCTGTGCCCAAGCAATTGAGCCGACAATATCTTGCACCGCCATACGATAATCAACAGGCAGCGAGTCATTGAATTTTTTAAATTGTACACTCGCTTTTTCTTTAAAGCGTCCACCCCATAAAGCCATCGTTATTTCTCCTGAGCTTTTAATGCTTCAATACGACTTGAAAGGCTAAATAGACGAATAAATCCTTCCGCATGTTTTTGGTCATAAACATCATCGGCGCCAAACGTAGCAAACTCTTCTGAATACAGGCTATTTGGTGAACGACGTTGCGTAACCGTTGCTTGACCCTTGTATAGTTTCACCACAATATCACCCGTTACTTTTTCTGCGAGTGACGCTGCTGCCGCAAGTTGCGCTTTAGCAAGCGGGGTAAACCAACGGCCATCATAAATAACATGTGAGAACTCTAAACCAACAGATTCACGGAACTTTAACGACTCTTTATCATGAATAAGTGTTTCTAATCCTTTATATGCCGCCATTAATACTGTGCCGCCCGGTGTTTCATAACAACCGCGAGACTTCATACCCACTAAACGATTCTCGACAATATCGATACGACCAACGCCATGAGCTGCGGCTTTATCATTTAAGTACATCAATGCTTGATAAGGAGAAAGCTCTTGACCATCAACACTGACTAACTCACCTTCAACAAAGCTTAATGCCACAGTTTCAGGCGTATTAGGTGCATCCATTGGATCTACTGTCATGGTCCAAACTTCTTTAGATGGCTCACACCATGGGTCTTCTAACTCGCCACCTTCATGTGAAATATGCCAAGCATTAGCATCACGGCTATAAATTTTAGTTAAAGACGCTGCACATGGAATGTCACGCTCAGCAAGATAATCAAGTAAATCTTCACGCGAAACCATATCCCATTCGCGCCATGGCGCAATCACTGTCAGTTGCGGTGCAAGTGCAGCAAAACATGACTCAAAACGTACTTGATCATTACCTTTACCTGTACAGCCATGACAAAGGGCATCAGCGCCAACTTTAAGAGCAACTTCCACGTGTGCCTTAGCAATCACTGGACGTGCCATTGATGTGCCTAACAGGTATTGACCTTCGTATACTGAACCCGTTTTTAAAATAGGGTAAATATATTCTTTAACATACTCTTCTTTAAGATCAACAACATGACATTCGCTAGCACCTGAAGCGATAGCTTTTTCAACGATACCTTCAAGCTCTTCTTCGCCCTGACCAACATCAGCACAAAAAGCAACAACTTCACAGCCGTTATAGTTTTCTTTCAACCATGGAATAATGGCCGAGGTGTCTAAACCGCCAGAATACGCTAAGACAACTTTTTTGATTTCTTTCTTTTGAATACTCATAATTTTGTTCTCTAAATTTGTTTATAATTTAAATATATTGTTTCAGTAACTGTTCAGCTTGCAGATAGTTCAAGTTAAAGAAAAAAGCACGGAGTTGATGTTAGTCAATGAGTACTTTTGACGCTTAAATTGACCTAAATAGCAAAAAGATAACAACTACTTGTTAAATAAGGTTACTAACACAGCATTTTGTGCCCACATTCTGTTTTCAGCTTGCTGGAAAACAACGGCCATTTCACTATCAAATAATGCTGTGGTGATCTCTTCTTCTAAATGTGCTGGCTGACAATGCATGACAACACTCGCCTCTGATTTTTTCATTAAGTCATGATTAACTTGATACGGGGCAAAATGTGCCAGTATTTCTGCTTTTTTACTGGCATCTTCATCACCCATCGAAATCCATGTATCAGTATAGATGACATCTTGAGCGCCGATAGCATTAATATCTGTAGTAATTGTTAATCTAGCACCTGATGCAGCCGCTAATGCCTTAGTTTTTTCAACAATGCTAGCTTGGGCTTCATAACCGACTGGGGTAACCAAGGTGAAATCGACACCTAAGGTAGCGGCCATAAGCATTAATGAATTAGAGACATTATTCCCATCACCAACATAAGCAAGTTTAATATTTGAAACATCGCCAAACTGCTCTGTTAAGGTAACAAAATCAGCTAAGGCCTGACAAGGATGGTAGATGTCACACAAGGCATTGATCACTGGCACGCTAGCATGCTCAGCTAAACCTTGAATTGAATCATGACTAAATACGCGTGCAACAATGGCGTCACTAAAGCACGATAAGTTTTTAGCGTAATCGCTGACCCGCTCACGTTCACCTAACTTACCATTTTGCTGGCCTAAATAAAGGGCATGACCGCCTAATTTATTAATCCCCATATCAAAACTTACATGGGTTCTTAATGACGGTTTTTCAAAAATCATTGCTACCGACTTACCCGCTAAGGCTTGATTATAGTCAGCAGGGTTATTTTTAATATTAATCGCTAGCTCAATTAAGGCTAATAATTGTGTTTTATTTAGCTCATCATCAGCTAAAAAATTAGTAATTTGTTGTGACATAAGGTGTTCTCTATTCAATTAATTTATCGAGGTATTTTCTTATCAGAGTAAACTCATAATACTAAGCTAATCAGGCTGAATTTGTGTTCCCACACCTTGGCCTGCAAGCAGCTCGGTAATTTGCTCAGGCGATTGCCAACTAGCAACCGCGATACTTCGTCGTAATTGATTAGCCGCTTGTAATGCAGCATTAACTTTAGCTGTCATACCACCGGCAATGACACCTTGCTCAATCAAGGTATTAGCTTGCTCACTGTTTAATGAGGCTAAATAATCACCATCACTGCCTTTAACACCATTAACATCTGTCAATAATAACAATTCAGCATTCAGTAACTGACAAATAGCGACCGCAGCATCATCAGCATTAACATTGACAAGGTTGCCATTGGGTAATGCGCCAATAGATGAAATTACCGGTAAAAAATGGCTGTTTAGTAAGGCATCTAAAAGCTGACTAGACTTAGGACTTGGTACGCCAACTTCACCTAAATCGAGCTCAGATTTAAGACAAGCTATCATGTCGCCATCAGCAAGCGACAAACCTACCGCAGGTAAATGCATGTTATTAGCGGTGGCAACAATTGATTTATTCACGGTACCGGCTAAAGCACCACTGATTAAGCCTATTTGCGCTTTTGGTGTAACACGCAATCCATGCTTTTTAACCGTCGTAAAATTTGCTTGTGCTAGCATGTCATCAACCACACAACCACCGCCATGGACTAAAACCACTTTCGCATCAGCTTTAAGATTAGCAATAACGGCTAATAATGCAGTTAATGCATCTTCTTTTTCTAAGATGGCACCGCCAATTTTAATTACTAAGGGTTTAGTCATAATCTTTCCTATTTTGCTGTCGCTAGCAAACTATATTCACTTGGCAAACCAAGTGAAATATTAAAACATTGTAATGCTTGTGATGATGCGCCTTTTAATAAATTATCAATAGCACAACTAACCACAACAACTTGCTTTTCTTCATCCACTTGCCAATGAACATCAGCAAAAGGGGTATGCGCTACATTAGCAATTTGTGGCCAAGCATTGACTATTCTAACTAAAGGTTTATCGCTATAAGCCTGTTCAAATGCAGCCGCTACTTCAGTGGCCGTAACTCCAGCTTTTAACTGCATTGTCACGGTTGCCAATAAACCTCTTTTGTAAGGCGCTAAGTGTGGATTAAAAATCACCTGTGCTTCGGCTTCTTGAGAAATTTCAGGCTGGTGTCTGTGCTGTAAAATATTGTACGGTTTTAAACTAACTTCATTAAAGTTAGTCGCTAGGGATGCATTTCTGCCTGCGCCACTCACACCACTAATGCCATTGACAACAATTAATGAGTTTTCAACATGCAATGCATTGCTAGTAATAGGCTTTAATGACAGTAAACTCGCGGTTGGATAGCAGCCTGGCACGGCAATTAAGTTGCTTGCAGCAATGTCTGCCTGTTGCCATTCAGCCAAGCCATATTTCGCTTGCGCTAAAGCATCAACATTAGCATGTTCGAAGCCATAAAAAGTAGGGTAATCTTGTGCGTCTTTAAGTCTAAAGCCACCAGAGAGATCGAAAACTTTAACCCCTGCTTCAACAAAAGCGTGTGCCCAATCGGCACTAAATTCGTGGGGCGTAGCAAAGAAGACAGCATCTAAGTCTTGTGCATATTCATCAAACCACTCGCTGGAAAAAGACTGCAGGGGTACATCACAAATCCCCTGCCAGCGACCATGTAATTCGCTGAAAAGTTTTCCACAGGAAGTAGAGTTTTCCGACACAACCAGATGTTGTATTGAAACTTTATCGTGTTGGCATAATAAACCAACTAACTCGGCACCGGCATAACCACTTGCACCGATAACGGCAACCTTCTGAACTTTTGACACAACTTAAACCTTTTTCAAATATATTGATAACGACTTGATTTTTATAAAAGAATAACCAATCTCTCATAAACGCTTATAACTAAAACATCCATGAGATAATAAAATAATTCTCTATCGTCGTCGTATTCCTTGATTTGAAAACATTTTAAGTAGCCTTATGAAAGCAGGTTATTTACACTATGATAGCAATTTATCAGCTAATGGGTAGTTATGCAACTATAAAGCATAAATATTTAAGCTTTTATTCAAATTTTTTTAATTTAGCCGGATCTTTTTTATGCCACAGTTACCTAATTTTACTCAATCTTTAACTCAATTGATTGCTTGCCCTACTATTAGCTCAACTCAAGCAAGTTGGGATCAGGGGAATTTAAAAGTAATTCAATTGCTTGCTACATGGTTTGAGCAGCTAGGTTTTCATATTGATATTCAAAAAGTCCCTAGTGCGCATAAAGGTGGCGAGCATAAATATAATTTGTTAGCAAAATTAGGAAGTGGAGAAGGCGGTTTATTACTTGCTGGGCACAGCGATACCGTGCCTTTTGACGGCAGTCGCTGGGACAGCGATCCGATGAAGGTTGTCAGCAAGGATGATAAGTTTTATGGTTTAGGTACCTGTGACATGAAAGGTTTCTTTGCCTTTATACTGCAAGCTTGTAAAGGCCTTAGTGCCAAGCAACTGAAAAAACCTTTATATGTTTTAGCCACGGCTGACGAAGAAACCACCATGGCAGGGGCACGCTTTTTTGCTCAAAGCCAAGCAGCTAAACCTGATGTCGCTATTATTGGTGAACCCACTAACCTTGTACCAGTAGTCATGCATAAAGGTCATATGTCACATCGCATTAGTGTGCAAGGCCAATCTGGACACTCAAGTAAGCCTAACCTTGGTGTTAATGCCATTGAAATCATGTACCAAGTCATTGGCGAGCTAATTAGCTTAAAAGAAAAATTCAATCTAAACTACCACAATGAGGCATTTGATGTGCCAGCGCCAACATTGAATATGGGAGCGATTAAAGGGGGCGATAATGCCAACCGCATTTGTGGTCACTGTGAGCTAGATATCGATTTGCGATCTCTACCGGGCATGAGCGATGATGAATTGCTTCATTGGTTAAGTGAAACACTAAAGCCACTTGCTGAAAAATTTCCCGGCCGCATTAGCTTTGAAGAATTACACCCGAGCTCGCCAAGTTTTGAACAAAGTAAATGCTCAACTGATGATAACTGCTTTGTCAGTATCGCCGAGGAAATTAGTGGTCACACATGTTGTGCGGTTAATTACGCCACCGAAGCACCTTATATTCAACAGCTTGGCTGTCAAACGATTGTATTGGGGCCAGGCTCAATCAATCAAGCGCATCAACCGAATGAGTTTTTAGCCCATAGCGAAATAGAAAAAACGGATAAGTTATTACTGGCTATGATCCAGCGTTATTGCCTCTAAGGGGCCTAAATATTCACTAAAATAGTCTAGAGTATGGATATGAAACTATTTTTTAAAATATTCCTAATCAATATCTTATCGCTCATATTGTCAGCACCTGTGCTGGCAAACGATGAAGAGCTTGATAAACTTTTTTCGTTAACGCTAGAGCAACTACTACACACCCAAGTGACCAGTAGTAATGGCATTGAAGAGTCTTTAATTGATGCTCCAGCTGCCATGTTGATTATTTCAGCCAAACAAATAGAGCAACGTGGTTATCACAATATTAATGAAATTCTCGTCGATTTGCCGGGATTCGATACCATCAATACCGGTGGCTCTTCAAATAGCACAACATACCAACGAGGCTATCGTACCCCCTTTACCACACGCACTTTATTTATGATTGATGGTCGAGTTGAAAACCATCTGTGGAGCCAACAAGTACTGTTAAGCCGCCAGTACCCTATCAATATGATCAGCCGTATCGAGGTCTTATATGGTCCAGCCTCTGTTAAATATGGGGCTAATGCATTTTTAGGCGTGATTAATATCATCACTAAAAACGGTAAAGAAATTGATGACGGTAAAAATGAGCTTACTCTTAAAGGTGAAATAGGTAGCTGGAACTCTCAAGGCTTGAGCCTATTTACTCGTGGTCATCACGGGGAATTTAGTTATGATATCAGTGCCAGAGCTTTTACCAGTGATGAAGAAGATCTGTCTGATCGCTGGGGGTTTTTATCTAACCAACTTTATAGCGATAAAAAAATCTGGGGGCCGATCTTATCCTTGAGTAACGACGGTACTTCATTTGGTCAATATACAGACAACACCGATGATTGGGGCGTTTTTGCTAAGTTTCGCTATCAAAACCTGCTTTTTGGCTACAATCAATGGCAAATAGATGAAGGCTATGGCACCAGCTTCGCGGCCGACAAAGGTCAGAATAACAGTGATTGGCTTAGATCAAGCCAACAAGCTTTTATTGAACACCTCTGGCAGCCAACCACAAAGCTTACCGTTAACAGCTCTGTAAATTATCGTCACAATAGAGTTTGGGGAAACTGGGCAGAAGCAAGTCCCGATTGGCGTGAGGGAATGTCTGAATACTCGTTCGTAAGTTTCACGCATTGGAATTCCAGCAATGATGCTATTGAAGCTAAACAAGATCTTGATTACCAGCTTTCAGAGAATTTTCGCTTATTATCAGGTTGGCGAGTGAAACGCAGTGACTTAACAAAATCCTATGATGTTCCAGGTTATTGGCACGCATACAGCTCTACTGTGCCCAGTGATGAAGCTGGCCCTTATGGTTTTGGCGCGGGTGTTTATCATAGTAGTGATAGTAGTTATGACTTTTCTGCCAAACCTTTAGCACAGATGCCTGACAACAACAGAGAGCAATTTAGTGATGCTGGTATGTATGGGGCTGTCATATATGATAGCTATCCATGGCGATTAAATTTTGGCCTGCGTTATGATCACAATCAAATATGGGAAACAACAATTAGCCCTAGAATAGCCGCTATTTATAAAGTTAATCAGGGTGAAACAGCAATTAAATTAGTTTACGGCGAAGCATTTCAAGAGCCTCCTGCCAAACAACTTTATGGTGGCTGGACTGATCGTAATGCAAACCCTGATCTAGCTCCTGAGCAAGCCAAAAACCTAGAGCTGGTATTCATGCACAAAACGCAACACTGGCTACATGATATTTCGCTTTATCATGCTCAATACAGTGAGGTCATTCGTGAAGATGCCATAAATGATGCTAAACGTGACAGCTGGGGGGTTGAGTACCGAGGACAGTTTGAATATAACAATCTAATTTCAGGTCAAGAAGCCATTACCGGCCAGTTATTTTATACATACGCCCATACAAAAAGTAACCAAAGCTACGATCACCAACAAAAGCAATGGTATGCACAATCCACCACCTTAGGTGATATTTCCCCACACAAAATTAATATTCTCGTCAATGTACCCGTCACCGCATCGTTTAATGTCAACATCAAAGCAAACTATCTACACAGTACTCAGCTTTATGCTCGCAATCCCTTAACAGAGCAAAACATAGATGTTGCCTCACGTGTTATATTCGATACCGCCGTCAGCTATAAACAAGCTCAGTGGCAGCTGAGTTTTAAAGCAATGAATATATTCGATCGCGAAGTATTCGCCCCTGGAACAGGAAAAGCCAACTCAGGTAATGATTTTTCTCAACGCAGCCTCGGTTTTAATAATTCGTTATCACCACAGCCAGGACGCTCTTTATGGCTTGCAGTGGAATATACCTTTTAAATAAAGTAAAACTATCAAGCTAGAGGTGTTATTAGTATTTAAGTTATATATTTCAATAAATTAAATATCTCTTAAACCGAGTTCAGGTTATTTAGAAAAAGGGTCGAACGCTTTACCTATCGCCTGAGCGCGTTGAAATGCAGGCCTTTGTTTTAATCGCGCTAAATAAGCAGCAATGTGTGGACTAAAATGGTGCTCTAGATTTAACAAGGTCGCTAAATGTAAAGCAAAACCTATGGCAATGTCAGCCATAGTAAAACGGTTTTCACACAAATAATCCCGTCCTATTAAGTGCTCATTTAAGCGAGTTAATCGCGCAGCAAACCAGTTATCATAATCTTCTGCCGTTTGTGCTTGTTGGCAATCTTTAGCCGCAAATTCACGATAGCGCAACACCAAGGTTTGTGGAAAGGTCAACGTAGCATCGCTGTGATAAAGCCAATTAAGATAATTTCCATAGTCAGCCTCGGTTGTAGAGATGATAAGCCTTGAAGGCTCATTATTATGTTGATATTTTTCACCTAAATAATGACAAATCGCCACAGATTCAGTCATGTGTATTTCATTATCGGTATCACTACTGTCAATAAAGTACGGTACTGTCCCTAGGCTATTAAGCGCTTTATAGCCTTCAACCGTATAACGAGGTGGAAAAGGCATGGTTTCTACTGTGTAATCCAAGCCAAGCTCTTCTAAAGCCCAAAGCACTCGTAAAGAGCGACTATTGTAACAATGCCAAAGTTTGAGTTTATCAGCTGTTTTAGAAGCCATCGCGCATTTCCTCTAGCGTATAAAAGACTGCAAAAATAAAGTTCAAGAAAAGACTAAGGCAATTGCAAGTGTTGCTTATGAAAGGATAAATGCTGCTCAATAAAGCTGGCGATAAAATAATAACTATGATCATAGCCATCCTCTTGGGCGAAATGCAAAGGGTAACACGAGCTTTCAGCCGCATTGACCAGTGCTGCAGGCATTAATTGCTCGGCAAGAAAATTATCATCACTGCCTTGATGCACTAGCGCAGGAATGGCTTGCTTGGCATTTCTCATTAAATAACTTGCATCATATTGAAGCCAATCTTCACTGTTTTCTCCCAGATAGTTCGAAAAGGCCTTCTTGCCCCAAGGCGCATTGACTGGGTTGCAAATAGGACTAAAAGCAGAAACCGAGACAAATTTTTCTGGGTTACGCAAAGCTAACACCAAGGCACCATGCCCACCCATCGAATGGCCAGCAATAGCGCGTTTATCGGTAAGCGGAAAATGTTGCTCTACTAACGCAGGCAGCTCTGTTAAGACATAGTCATACATTTGATAATTTTTTTGCCAAGGCGGCTGCGTGGCATTCACATAAAAGCCTGCCCCCAAACCAAAGTCGTAATCGGCATTCTCATCATCTGGAACACCTTCTCCACGCGGACTAGTATCGGGGGCAACAATAGCAACACCTAACTCTGCTGCCATTTTTAACGCACCTGATTTTTGCATGAAATTTTCATCCGTGCAAGTTAGACCAGAAAGCCAATACACTACAGGTACTTTGCACTTTTCATCGGCCTGAGGCGGTAAATAAATGGCAAAGCGCATAGTGCATTGAGTTGTATTCGCTTGATGGCTATATTGATAATGCCAACCGCCAAAAGCCTTGGTTTTACTGATTTGGGTGAGTTTCATTAATAAAAATCTTTTGTTGGTGTTTATATACTTATCTATTCATCTTCATTGCTCACTTATCATACTCAGATTTCATGAACATTGATGGTAATATTGTGCTTGTCGATACACTTACATGTGGATAACGCTGCGAATGCTTTTACCTTCATGCATCAGTTCAAAAGCATCATTGATACTTTCTAAGCTCATGGTATGGGTAATAAAGTCATCTAATTTAAATTCACCGGCCAAATAGCGTTCAACATAATCAGGCAACTCACTACGACCTTTAACGCCACCAAAAGCGGTGCCACGCCATACGCGCCCTGTAACCAATTGAAATGGTCGGGTTGAAATTTCTTGCCCTGCTCCCGCCACACCAATAATAACAGACTCACCCCAACCTTTATGGCAGCACTCTAATGCTGAGCGCATTACATCAACATTACCGATACACTCAAAAGAATAATCAACACCACCCTCAGTCATTTCAACAATAACGTCTTGAATAGGCTTATCAAAATCTTTGGGGTTAATACAATCTGTAGCGCCGAGTTTTTTCGCTAGCTCAAACTTAGACTCATTAATATCAATTACGAGAATACGGCTTGCCTTTGCCATAGCTGCGCCAATAACTGCAGATAAACCAATACCACCGAGGCCAAAAATAGCAACCGTGTCACCTTCAGCCACTTTGGCCGTGTTCATTACCGCGCCCATACCAGTGGTAACACCACAGCCCAATAAGCACACTTCTTCCAAGGGAGCTTGCGGATTAACTTTTGCTAATGAAATTTCAGGTAAAACGGTATACTCAGAAAATGTAGAGCAGCCCATATAATGGTATATAGGCTTGCCATTTTGATAAAAGCGTGTGGTGCCATCAGGCATTAAGCCCTTTCCTTGAGTTTCACGTATCTTTTGGCAAAGGTTAGTTTTTCCCGATAGGCAAAACTTACACTCGCCACACTCTGGTGTGTAAAGTGGAATAACATGATCCCCGACTTTTACGCTAGTAACACCTTCACCAACTTGTTCGACAATGCCGCCCCCTTCATGACCTAAAATAGCAGGGAAAATACCTTCAGGATCGTCACCTGATAAGGTAAACGCATCGGTATGACAAACACCTGAGGCGATAATTTTGACTAACACTTCACCGCTTTTAGGCAGCATGACATCCACTTCTTCAATAGACAATGGTTGTTTTGGCCCCCATGCAATGGCAGCTTTAGATTTGATAAATTGTGCAGACATAGTAAATTCCTTAAATATAGGGTCTGTGCTATAAATACTTTAGCCAAACAGACTCTGGATGCTTTGCTTTAAAAGAGCGATACCATAAACAAAAAGGATAAAGTAACACTAGCATGATGAAAGTTATAAGGTATGTTGTTGGTAAATCAGTAAACTTCTTTAAATCCGCAAAATTTGCCGTGCCCGTTAAAAATAACCTATGCACTAAATAAAACATCATTGACGTTTGACCAAAAACAAGCAACACACCATTTTGCCTTGTTCCAATCAGGTTTTCTAACTTGATCATAGCCGCTAAAATAACCGACATAAGGCCCAACTCTAATAAGATAAAGCTTGCAGATATTGGGTACTTACTCACATGTAACCAGTGCTGCCAGCTAAAGTCCTCACGGTATAACCCCATATTTCCGTAGCCATTTAAATATCTTACGGCTAAAAAAGCAGCTAACGCTGAGGTACCTAATAGAAAAAGTAAAGTAGCTGGTTCAAGCTTAGTTTTTCCTTGACCGAAATCAAGCACAAATCGACCGAACACCCAGCCTAAAATCATCACAGATAACCAAGGGACAAAAGCATAGGAAATGCTTAAGTCGGCAGTGTAATATCGAGCAAAAAATAGTGCGGAAAAAACCGATTGACTGGCAACATCGAATTGCCAAAATTGACTGGTTATCCACTCACCGCCAACAATCCAAGCCAGCGCAATAATAATTAACGTGCGTGTAGAAAGACGACGAAAAAATGCCATACACATCATAGCAACGCCAATAGCATATAACACTTGAAAGGTTAGTTTACCGCCAAAAATAGAGATTAAGGTTGGATCTAAAATGGCAATAAAAGCCCCACGCAATAAAATGTCTTTATCAATAATATTGCTGTTAATCCCTTTACTTACCTTGCGCTCAACACTAATAGCCAGCGCAGTACCAGCAAGAAAAACAAACACTGGCGCACAAAGATGGCTTATCCAACGGGTAAAGAATTCAAAGGCGGGTAAAGGTGTACCAGCAATATAATTTGCCGCAGAATCTTTCGCTAAATGATCGACATTATATGCCATAGAAACATGATCTAAGACCATAAGGATCATCACAAACCCCCGCATCCAATCAATTGATGCTATTCGTTTGGATTTGCCCATTTACTCGCTCCTTGCTCTTGTTAGTTATTTTCTCTATTCCACAGTTTTTGGTTTTCTCTCACTGAAAAATATTCATTGGCATGCCAACAGCGAGGCAGTAAGTCTAACTCTTGTCGCTCTTGAAAGTTAGAGGCTAATAGCTCAAGAATTTCATTTAAACGTTCTTTGCTTAAACTCGCGACTTTTTTGGCCATATGCGGGAAATATAAATTATTTGTTTTCTTTACTTCAATATTATGCCCATAACCTATGAAGGTTAATTTTCGCGTAGCAATGCGGCACAAAGGTTGCTCGGGTACCGGCGGATAAAGTCTATTAACTATGGCATATTCGTAACAGCCACCTTGTTGCCCTAACTCATCTTCAGGCATGTAAATAACACCATAACCTTGCGGAAACATCCCGGTTATTTGGTATAAAGCATCAACAACTTTTTGGCTACATGCGCCTAACTCCGCATTTTTATTAACTACCTGATAGACTTTTGGCAGCACTTTATAATTATAACTTTCTTTTGTGGAAAATATGATTGATGTATAGATTTGCGGCACTTTTAATAAATTACCTACCCCTTGCTGTGGCTTAACACTAGACTTCAATAAATGTTGAATAAATTGCTTTTTTGCCTGCTCATCAATAACAAATTGATCTCGCTCTTCCTTTGAGTTCCCTACATAACTAGTAACGCCAAGGCCTTCAATAAGATAATTTAATGTATGTTTATAGTTTAACTGTAATAGCTTTTTTCTTTGTTCAACATCGAGGTTTCTATACGGGTTTTGCTGTTTGTCTTCACCGAGCAAAATAGCTTGGGCTTGAGGATGGTAGTTGCCAATATCTTGTAATAATGACGCCATCAATAATGGTATTTTAACTTGCTCGGTAAATCGCTTTCTCGCAGCAGAGTCAAAATCAGCATAAGCTGTCTCGGGAAATTCATTAATGATCCTAGCAATGTTCTTATCGCTAACATTATTATCTAATAGCAATCTATCGAGTAAACGAACACTTAAAATAGCTTTATACAGACTTTTACACTGCTCATTATTGGCTGCAACTTTTTTCCCTTCGGTTGGACTAATTAATTGAATAGTACCTAAAAGTTGTGCTGACTTTCGATTAGTTTCTTCAAAGTCTTCCCCTTCCGTGAGCTCAATAATTTCTTGGCAAATGCTCAGTAAATGGCTACTACGCTCCGTTTGCTCTAAACCCTCTAGGGTAGCTGATGCATCGCTTTTTTTCTCGGTATTGGCAGTGAACTCTTGACTCTCAAAATAACCTATCGCACGTTCAAGCATTGAATCTTTGAGTTTGCTACGACCATAAATTTTAGCCTGCAATACTTGAACTTGACGAGTAAAATGAGTTTGATAAGAAGCGTTTTTGGTCATTAATTCAAAGGCACACTATAAAGTAAATGCCAATAATGCTAGTAAAAGAGTAGAAAATCAACCTGTAGAAAGCGTTTCAAAGGATTGCTTTATTCCGTGATTCTTTTCTCAAAGTACCGCACATGCAAAGCGCGCTTCAGTACCCGATTAAGTAATACCTTTTATTTTTACTTGGCTTTGCTTGTGCGCTAATTGCTGACAGATATTCACTAAATCTGAATGTATTCCACCAGCCGTGACATCACGTCCTGCACCAGGGCCACGTATAATAAGTGGGTTATCTTGATACCAATGACTGCTTATTTGAAAAATATTATCACAAGGTGTCAAGCTGGCAAAAGCATCGGTTTGGGGCAACATTTCTAAGCTTACTTTCGCCTTGATTTTGTCATCTTCAGTGACCATAAAACGAGCGACATAACGAATGCAACAATCTTTACTTTCAGCTTCATTCAAAGCGTTTGCAAAAAAGTCATCTAACTCATTCGCGCGTGCTAAAAATTCCTTCACACTTATGTTTTGCAAGGATGTTGGCACCAAGTTTTTACAATCTATATCATCAAGCGATAATTCAAAGCCTGCCATACGCGCTAAAATAAGCAATTTTCGTTGTACATCACGGCCTGATAAATCCTCACGAGGATCTGGCTCGGTAATACCTTGTTCAAGCGCATCTATTAGCAAGGCCGAAAAAGGACTTGAGCCATCATAGGTTTCAAATAACCATGACAAGGTACCTGAGAAAATACCTGCAATAGCAGTAATTTTATCACCACTATTATTTAAATCATTAATGGCATAATTTATCGGTAGACCAGCACCAACAGTTGTATTGCCTAACCATAAACTGTCATTCTTATCTGCGGTGTTAACTAATTGATTATAGTGTTCAGTACTAGATGATGCCGCCCATTTATTAGCCCCTATCACATGAATACCTTGAGCCAGGAAGTCCTGATATAGCAAGCTAAAATCTTCACTTGGGGTGATATCGACAACAATGAGTTCATCGTAAGGGTGATTACTTAACCAAGACAATAGTTGTTGATGATCATAAGGTTGAGCGTCGCTGTTAAATAAAGTAATCGACTGATTCACATCAATACCGTCATTATTAATTAACGCTTTTTTAGAAGACAATAAGCCAACTAAATGAATGTTTTCTAATGCATAAACACGGTTCAATTGCGCCGGCAATAATTCTAAAAATCGCTGACCAATATTACCGAGTCCCGCGACAACAACCCCTATATGGCGAGCATCTTTTGTCATATCATGGTGGACATTATTAAGTAGCTCACTGCTACATGGCTCAGGTAATATGGCAATAATGCTATGACTATTATCACTGGCAAGTATGCATAAAGGTTGAGCACTTTTTAATGAGCGCTTAAAGCGCGCTTTAATATCACCACGCTGCGCCACTTTATGCCCAACAGCCGCGATAATAGCGACGGTTTGAAATTTAACTTGCGTATGTTGCCCGGCAACATATTGGCTCAACGCTTTTTGCTGGTCTTGACGGATCACCAGTTGTTTTTGCTTTTCATCAGCACAAATTGGCGTAAATGCTTGCAAAATTTTTGCTAAAAACTCACCGGTAAAACTGTCCGATTGAGCCAAAATCAAATCATTTAAATAGGTTACTGATAACTCTTGCTTAGCAATTTGACCAAATTTACCTATTTCTGTTCCGGTTACTTGGGCATCAAAGCTACTCGCAACATGCAGGTGGCAGTGATGATCTAAACTTTCATTGACTAATGGCGTTAGTGTTTTAGCGTGTAGTACCGGGTTACCTAATCGCCCCAATTCTTTGGCAACACCGTTAGGTAAGCGGTGCAATTTTCTTGCGTTTGGTACCACACGAGGATCGGCACTGTAAATACCATCAACATCGGTCCATAAGGTGACGTTTAAAGCCCCAAGCAAAGAGGCCATAATAGTGGCAGAGTAATCGCTGCCATTACGGCCTAATGTGCAAGTTCGCCCCTTAGCATCTTGGCAAATATAACCCGTGATCACCGCTAATTTACCAAATTGGCGTCTTTTCTTTAGATTCGTAGCACTTAACGATTGATCAACATTACAATTTTGCTCGTTATCAATCACTAGAAAATCACGCGAGTCAATACTATTACTTGGACAAACTTTTTCATTTAATAAGGCTGACAATAAACGTGCTGACCAAATTTCACCAAAGCTTAAAATGTCATTGTGATGACGAGTTAACTCATCTTCTAACCAAAGGTTAAGTTGCTCAAAGTCATATTCTAGGGCTTTAAGTAGTTGTTTCGCATAACTGGGCTTTAATAAGCGCGTCACTAACTCTATTTGCATCGCATGCAAATCATTTAATGCCTGAGAAACCTCTTGAGCCTGCTTTTCAGTTTGCTCCTGCTTGTCCTGATCAGTCGAGAGTTTATTAGCAAGCGTGTAAAGGGCAAACAATTTATCGGTTGTTTTACCATTCGCAGATACCACCACAATGTCATTGAGTTGGCAATTTTGCTGGATAATTTCGACAACTCGAATAATGCACTCAGGTGTAGCCAACGAGCTACCACCAAATTTATGCACATGAATAGCATGTTTTGCTAACTGATTTTCTGCTTGCTCGTCGGCATTTAATTCAAACTGCCAATCGCTTGCTTGTGTCACGGCTTGGGTCATTTTATTCTCAATTCGTTACTATTGCTGACTTTTGGCTAAACCATTAGCTAAGTCGGCTAAAATATCATTTATGTCTTCAATACCTACTGAAATACGCACTAATGAATTGGTAATTCCAGCTTCAAGTCGGGCGGCTTCTTCCATGCCCGCATGAGTCATTGTTGGTGGATGGTTAATTAAACTTTCTACGCCGCCTAACGATTGTGCCAAAGTAAATAGCTCTATATTAGCAAATAATTTTTTCACAGCTTCAACACCACCTTTGACATCAAAGCTTAACATAGCGCCAAAACCAGCTTGCTGTTTTTTAGCAATTTCATGGCCTGGGTGATCTTCAAAGCCTGGATAATAAACGGTATCAATGGCTGGATGATTTTTTAGAAATGCTGCCACTTGCGCTGCGTTTTCTTGGTGTTGCTTCATTCTTATTGGCAAGGTTTTTAAGCCTCGCAATGCTAAAAAGCTATCAAATGCACTGCCCGTGATACCAATACAGTTTGCCCACCAGGCTAATTCTTCCCCTAATGCTTGCTCTTTCGTCACTAAAACACCACCAACAACATCACTGTGACCATTAATATATTTAGTGGTGGAATGAAAAACAATATCAGCACCCAGCGTAAGTGGTTGCTGTAAAGCAGGCGATAAAAAGGTATTATCAACCGCGACTAATGCGCCAACATCATGACAAGCTTTAGTAGCGACTTCTATGTCCACTAGGCGCAACAGCGGGTTACTTGGACTTTCTAATAACACTAACTTAGGCTTTTGCGCTAACGCCTGCGTAAATGCAGCTTGATCATTTTGATCAACGACAATCAGTTTAAATTGCCCGCGCTTGGCTAAGTGGGTAAATAGCCGAAAACTTCCGCCATAACAATCATGGGGAATAACCACAAAATCTTCTGGTGATAGCAATTGACAGATCAAATGTACTGCAGACATGCCTGTGCTGGTTACTATGCCAACACTACCTTGCTCTAACTCTGCCACTACCTGTGCAAAAGTAGCCCGCGTTGGGTTGCCCGTACGAGAATAATCAAACTGACGCTTCTCATCAAAACCTTTCAATGAATAGGTGCTTGATAAATGAATGGGGGCAACAACTGCGCCATGATGCTGATCGGTATTAATGCCAGCTCTCACCGCTGATGTGGTGATATTTTTGATGTTAGCATTCGACATTTTTTTACCTCATAATCATTAACCGTGTGCGATAACTGAGTCCAACAAAACATTTGGATGTTTGGACGTCTATAACTCTAAACGCTTTAAATATTTAGGTCAAGATTTTTTAGACATCTAAACTTCTACTTGACTGAATTTCAGCATCCAGTAAAATCTATCTTATAACAATATAAAATAGTACATCACCCTTGTGCGTGACAATGATTAAACAGAGGAATTTACATGGCTCAGTGGAATGACGAATATATTAATCCCTATGCCGAACACGGTAAGAAAAGTGAACAAGTTAAAAAGATCACCGTATCAATCCCCTTACGTGTGCTAAAAGTATTAACTGATGAGCGCACCCGACGCCAAGTAAATAACTTACGTCATGCCACTAACAGTGAATTATTATGCGAAGCTTTTTTACACGCTTTCACTGGTCAGCCTTTACCTGATGATGAAGATTTAGCGAAAGATAACGATGAAAAACTGCCTGCCAGTGTTCGTCGTATTTTAGAAGAAAAAGGTATTACTGACTTTAGCGCATATGAAGTAGATGAAGAGTAGCATCACCCTATAACTAAAAAAGCCGCTAACATTTTATGATGTTAGCGGCTTTTTTATGCGTTTTACCAGTAAAATATCAAGAAACGTTTACTTGTGATATGGCTTACTTAGGCGATGCACTGATTCAATGAAGTGCCCAGCATGCTCTGGGTTCACATCAGGGTGAATACCATGACCTAGGTTAAACACATGCCCTGTGCCACCTTCACCAAAACCTGCTAAGATTTTTGATACTTCTTGTTCGATACGTGGCAATGGCGCGTATAACATTGAAGGGTCCATATTACCTTGTAAGGCTACTTTGTCGCCAACTCGCGCTTTAGCGTTTTCAATATCAATTGTCCAGTCTAAACCAACCGCATCACACCCTGTCGCAGCAATTGACTCTAACCACATGCCACCATTTTTCGTGAATAAAGTCACGGGTACTTGGCGGCCTTCATTGTGGCGTGTTAAGCCATCAACGATTTTGTGCATATATTGTAGGGAGAATTCTTTGTAATCACGTGGTGACAATACTCCGCCCCAGGTATCAAATACCATGACAGACTGAGCACCGGCTGCAATTTGTGCATTTAAGTAACTGATAACTGAGTCAGCTAACTTGTCTAGCAATAGATGCAGTGTTTGCGGCTCAGCGAACATCATTTTCTTAATTTTGGTAAAACCTTTAGAGCTACCGCCTTCAATCATGTAAGTCGCTAATGTCCAAGGACTACCAGAGAAACCAATTAGTGGTACTTCACCTTTTAACTCTTTACGAATAGTGCGTACCGCATTCATGACATAACCCAATTCATCTTCAGGATCAGGTACAGCAATTTTGTCAACATCAGCCTTGCAGGTTATCGGACGCTCAAATTTAGGGCCTTCACCTGTTTCAAAGTACAAGCCTAATCCCATGGCATCTGGAATAGTTAAAATATCACTAAATAAAATAGCGGCATCTAATGGAAAACGACGTAATGGCTGAATAGTGACTTCACAAGCTAATTCAGCGTTTCTACACACTGACATGAAATCGCCAGCATCTTTACGCACTTCTCGATACTCAGGTAAATAACGGCCGGCTTGGCGCATCATCCATACTGGCGTGTAATCTACTGGCTGCTTTAATAGCGCGCGTAAATAATTATCATTTTTTAATTCAGTCACCAATAAATCCTCTAAAATATTCATTTTCGGTTTGCTGGTATGATAAATAATTTTATCTACGAGCAATTTATGGCGCATATTCTAGCATTAGCACCCTTGTGAATCTATGCGCCAAATCAATTCCTTTTGTTCTATTCAACAATCAAAGCTCTGCTTTCAACCACAACAGCAAAAAAATATTTCAGCTTTGTTACATTTTAGTAAAAATTAGCAACCCTCTGACAATCAGCCACTTAGCTATCTATTCGCATAAACATGCCTTTATACGAAGAAAATCGTCGAGTTTATGCTCTATTAAAGTTGTTGCAGCTGGGAAAATGCTTTGATATAAAATAGCTGCGCTAGCAAAGAAGCAATGATTAATAATAAAAATACTTCTGAAAATAACTAATAAGAATCTTGATTAACAAGACCATAAAGCGAGCATTTCAAGCCTTTCTCATTGAGAAAGGCTTTTTTATTTGCCTAAGAAAATATGAGTGCTTAACGCGAGTTGATGTTATTTATTAAATGAAGGATCTGGTACACCTTTAAAACACGTTAAGATATATGGAAAGCCATCTGAAATATAGTAGCCATAAACGCCGTTAACACTCATGCCATTGCACTCGTCTAAATCGCCATGTCCTGCAACATATTCATAGTCG